>CAYJPS010000134.1:0-5108 GCA_964372135.1 uncultured Treponemataceae bacterium
CACGTTCCAATAGAAATCCCATAAATCCTTTAATCTGTGGTTGCTCTTTCTTCCCCGCTCTACCCTCTCCATTAGAAATTAGGCATTACGAATCAGGAATTAATCTACCACCATTAGGAATTAGGCATTCGAAATTAATCTACTCGCCATTAAAAGCTTACAAGGAGGAAGTGTTAAAAGCCCGGATAGCACGAACCCCAAAGATAGCTGTCTTATCGCCACCATACTGACTGCCATCGCTGCCCTGCCCCCACGCATAATCGTAACCGCTCTGGGGTTGAGCCTCGGACGAAGACCAAAATAAATCACCAGCTTCAGTGCTCATGTCTATCTTTTCTCTCTGCTGATACACGGCTTTTAGTTCATACACATCCGGTAGGTACCAATCGCTCTTATTTCCACCTGTGTGGGCTTCAGCATTAGAATTTGCACCGAACCAGTGTGAGTTGGTTAAAACACTGCTAATTTCTCTGTAAGCACCCCCATCTACCCAGAAAATTCTACCTCCGCCAGGACCAGTGTCACCTATGCTGTAGCTTACAGGGTTATAGCAACGTATATATAGTACAGAGAAGCTTGCACCACTGATTGTTGTTTTATCAGGATCATCGGCGGTAAAATTGTGTGTCCAAACTTCTGTAGTACCATCAATAAATTTTGAAGTTTCATTTGGAAAAAAGTCACGATCAGCTGAACTACCTGTAATATAATCAGCAGAGGTTGTTGACCAATAGGTATTATCGGCTATCTTGTTTTGTAGTGTAGTATTACTTGCCCTTGCTGTATATATTTCGTATAGCTCATGTTTGTTTGGTAAAAACCAGTCGGTCGTTCCTTCTTCTCCGCTGTAGTTCTCGGCATTAGTGTATGCTGTACTTAAATTTGTTGCGTTACTGGTACTTGCTATTACCTCTTTGTATGCGCCGGTATCGTCCGCATAGAACACCGTACCACCACCAGGACCAGTGTCACCTATCTTATACACGACGATACGTAATGTAGCTATATTCAAAGAGTTTTCACCCTCTACCATTGTTTTAGTTTCTGAGCGTCCTTCTTTTGTCATGCCGTTTTGCTTTACCACTGCTTTTGCGATTTAGTATTAAATTCTGTGTAGGGGCTTGAATTGTAACATTTTTCCATACAATTCACTTGACCAATTACAAAATATAAACTATCATAGTACTATGGGTGTTATAACCAGTCAGCAAATAAACAACTACTACGATTTTTATCGTGATATCAATATTATTTTCTCAAGAGAAATACTCAAAGTATTACGAATTGACCCAAGACAGATTTATATAAAATGTGGTGGTGCTCAGTGGGCATGCATAATAAACTCTGCTTCACTCATGCAAGCAAAGGTTATTGTCGGAACAAAAGGCGGTGCATATGCTGCTATTCAAAAAGTTAACACTCCCGTAAGTTTACGTTTTTACTTTATTGATTCATACGGTAAGCCAATGAGTTTATTTGTAAACTCAAAGGTATCTGATATCCAACCATATATGAATTCTACAGATCTAGCAATTGTAACGCTTGAATATAATGCTAAACCACCCGATGACCTCATCGTAGCTCTCGGAAGTTTATTGGAAGCAAATAGTAACTATGCAAAACGATCTGAAGAGCGTATCCCAATAACACCTGATGCAATGAGACGACTCAATCTTGTAAAAAAAGAAACCCTCGTTTTTATCGATAAAGTGCCAAGAAACTGTATTGTTAGAGACCTTTCATTTAGCGGTGCAAAGGTACTGATGATGGGAATTCCACAGTTTTTACAAAACAAGCAAACTGCTTTAAGGCTTTCCTTTGATGAACCGTCGGAAGTACTCGATATAATTGGGCAAGTTGTTCAAGTAGAAAATATTGAGGGTAGAAAAGATTTAGTGTCTTTTTCTATGAAATTTGACGAAACGGCAATTCCTATTGCGTATAAATTGCATATCAATAAATACCTTACATCCTTTCGCAAAAAAATGCTTGGGGCAAGTGATGACATTGAATACAGCGATGATAATACATCTCAATTTTCTATTGAAGATCCAAACCAATTACCACAAGAAAATACAGAAGAAGAAAAAGCTGCAAATACTGCTGAAACTGAAAAACCCGAAGCTAATACAAAAACTGAAGAAAGCAAAGAATCTGTAAATGAAGAAAAAGAAGAAGGTGGGAATTAATAATGAATCCATCAAATCCTCTTGATAGTTTACTATACATTTCTTTGCCTGAAGATTTTGTTACCGATAATTCAAACTTTCAAATTGACCCTACGGTACTTCTCCCGGTGCAAAGAGAAAACCATGATGACACCACAGATACTTTTTCAATTGAAAACCTTGCATGGGAGCAAATTTTAGCAGGCATATTAACAGTACTTGCATATGACCATAAAAATGAAAACAGAAATTATTATCGCTCAATTTTACTTGCTGTGAAACCCAATATAAAACAAGAGTTATCCGATGCAGCAATATTAAAGGCAAAAAATGAAGATTATGAAGTCGCTGAAGAAATCTTTTTAGCATTGCAAGGGATAGATCCTGAAGATATGGCAAATGTACTTAATATGGCATTATTCTTTGACCAAAGGGCAGATTCATATAGACGTTCAAGCCTTTTCGAAGACGCTGATGCTTATGACGAAAGTGCCTTTAGCTATTACAAGCAAGTAATGGAAGCTGAAGAATTAATTCCTGATGCTTTTTTTAATGCTGGCTTCTTTTTTCTTAAACAAAAAAATTTTTCCCGGGCAAAAGAATGTTTTGAAACCTACATTACACTCACAGAGAATTTATCAGAAGAGCAAATGGGAAAAAGTGGAGACTACAAACGCGAAAGAGCCCAAGAAATTGCCTCTGATATTGAAAAAAGAAACCTCGATGACGAACTTTTTAAAAGCGCGTATGATTTTATTTCAATGGGCGAAGAAGAAAAAGGCCTCGAAGCTATTAGAGCTTTTATTGAAAAAAATCCAACTGTTTGGAATGCATGGTTCATGCTGGGTTGGGCTCTCAGACGTCTTGAAAGATGGGAAGATGCAAAGTCAGCCCTTGAGCAAGCAATAAAATGTGAAGGTGCAAATACTGATACCTATAATGAACTTGCAATATGCTTAACTGAACTAGGCGACTACGCTGGTGCAAAATCCTTTTTAACAAAGGCGATGCAACTAGAAAGTGAAAATACAAAGATTATGTCAAACTTAGGTTACATTGCCTTAAAAGAAGGAAATATAGAAGAAGCTCGCCTCTTTTTCCTCGCTGTTTTAGAGTTTGATCCCAATGATAAAATTGCTCAGGAAATGCTAAAAAGCTTGGAAAATTTAGAGTAATTTATAATGTATAATTAATAATTAATATGAGGTTTTCGGGTATGAAAAAGCTTACATGTGCCACAAAAACTCTCGTGGTACATGCGACCGTTTTTATGCATGGAACAAGTTTCAATTATTCATTATTACTTATTAATTATTAACTACTACGCCCTTGATAAAAAACCATATATCGTATACTCTATGTAAATGGATGAAATATTAAATTTATTACAAGAAAATGCAAGACTCTCAACCGATGATATCGCTGCAATGACAGGCAAGAGTGTTGAAGATGTTAGCGCGATTATTAAAAACCTAGAAAAAGAAGGTGTTATATTAAAATATACAGCCGTAATTAACCCTGAAAAAGTAGCTTCAAAAAAAGACCTTGTTAGAGCAGAAATAGAAATCCAAGTTACTCCTGAACGAGAACACGGCTTTGATGCAATAGCAGACCGCATATTCCGTTTTCCAGAGGTAAAATCTCTTTATTTAATGTCAGGCGGATATGACCTAAAGGTAATCATCGAAGGTGCAAGCATTCAAGAAGTATCATTTTTTGTAGCTAGAAAGCTTTCAACCATTGATGGAGTAAGAGGAACAAAAACTACTTTTATGCTAAAAAAATATAAAGAAAATGACATAGTATACGCAGACGACAAAACCGACAGAAGACAAGGAGTAAGCGCTTAATCATGCAGCTAAATACAAGAGAAGATAAGCTATCTTCAACGATAACTACAATACCTCCCTCTGGAATTCGAAAATTTTTTGACCTAGTAATAGGGAGAGATGACATTATATCACTTGGTGTTGGAGAACCAGACTTCCCTACTCCTTGGATTATCCGAGAAGAAGCTTTTTACCACCTTGAACAAGGTCACACATCTTATACTTCAAACTGGGGGCTTACAGAGTTACGAGAAGAAATAGCGAAATATCTCGAAAAGTATAATTTACATTACAGCCCAAAAGAAGAAATACTAATAACCATAGGAGTATCTGAGGCAATTGATGCTGTACTCCGAGCAATACTGAATCCGCAAGATGAAATTATTATTTGTGAACCATGCTATGTTTCTTATCAACCGTTGGCAGAAATCTGTAATGCAAAACTTATTCATCTAGATACAAGCGTTAACGGCTTTTACCCAACTGCAGAGCAAATTGAAAATGCAATCACGCCAAATACAAAAGCATTAATGCTTTGTTCACCAAGTAATCCTACTGGAAAAATGATTCCCAAAGATGAGCTTGAAAAGATAGCTGAAGTTGTAAAAAAACACCAAATATGGGTTCTTAGCGATGAAGTATATTGCGAACTTGTATATGATGACAATGAACATGTTTCTATTGCATCCTTTGATGGCATGAAACCTTATAGCGTGGTGTTAAACGGATTTTCAAAAGCATTTGCAATGACAGGCTGGAGAATAGGATACGTATGCTGCCCACCAGACCTTATGGAACAGGTACATAAATTACACCAATACTCTTCAATTTGTGCTCCTATTATGAGTCAGTATGGAGCCGTTGAAGGGCTACGTTCTGGAGCATCTGAAGTTGAAAAAATGAGAGTATCATATCAACAACGGCGAAATCTTATGTCTACAAGATTAAAAGAGATCGGTCTACCCGTAGTTGAACCAGATGGAGCCTTTTATCTCTTTGTAGATATTCGCTCAACAGGTTTAACGGCAGAGGACTTTGCAGGAAAGCTCATAGAAGATTATCAAGTAGCCGTAGTTCCTGGCACTGTTTTTGGTGAGGGGGGAGAAGGCTT
>CAYJPS010000135.1:0-5069 GCA_964372135.1 uncultured Treponemataceae bacterium
GATTTTTTTATTATTGCATTAAGCGTTTTAACAAGGGCAATTTGTGCAATTGCAGTGAGTGTGTGAATGTAATGGGCTTCAAGTTCTGTAGTAATTAAAAGAGTAAAATAAAGCCCTTGTTTTTGCGATTCCCATGTCCTGTGTTTTGTTCCACGGCCACTTGTTTGTGTGTCGGCAACTATTATGTAAAAATCGTTTTCGGTATGTATTTTTTCTAAGGCAATTCTCTTTGCTTCGTTCATAGTTGAGTCTATAGAATCAAAGTAGCAAATGTGATTTTCATTTTCTGCAAATTCCCATTCATATAGGGCGTCTTTAAGATCATCAACTAAAGTGTATCCGCGTTTTCGCCCCTCAGCTGTGCTTTCAATGCCATATCCTGCTTCTTCTAACCCTTGAATTGCTTTCCACACAGAGACACGGCTTTTACCAATTGTTTCTGCAATTTTTTCTCCAGAAAGTAGTGTATCATTATTTTCTCGTAACATAGCAAGTACGGCTGCTTTTGTTGAGAGGTTTTTATATGTTTGTTTTTCTTTTATGTTAACCATTTGTTTTAATAGGTTAACATAATGCTAAGGCTTTGTCAATAATGTTAACTTAGTTTTTTATTTGGTTAACATGGTTTCTGAACTAATGTTCAACCGTTCAGAGTAGCATGCGCTTATGTGGATATTACGGGGTTGCATTTTTTTCAAGGTTAAGTGACGCTATTACTTTTTTATTTAGAAAGTCTCTTTTTACTATTTGTTGTAATATATACGAGTTGGTAGAAGAAGAAATTACAAGAGTTGCATAGCCTAGGCGTTTCCCAAGTGATGTTTCATGTATTACAATGCTTAATATTCTTATTAGAGGTATTTTAAAAAAAATTCCTTCACAAAGGCCTATAATGTTTTTGTTGGTAATTATAAATCCAGTAGAAAAATATACTTTAATTGCTACAATGAACAGAATAAAGGGAAAAACAAAGATTGAGGCTGGTACAGAATATAAAATAAGTACTGATGAAAAAAACAATGTGATTATAGGAGGTAAAAAAATAATCCAATGTTTTCTTACGGTGAGGATAGGAATTTCATTTTTTTGTAACCTTTTTTTTATTTTACGCATGACTAAAGATCACCTTATTGTAATGAAAAATAATATCATTGTTGTTTTATTGTGTCAATAACATGATGATTAATTTCATACTAGAATTATGCGCAAAAAATATTTACAATAAAATGAATGAGGGATTATCATGCAAGCTTTTAGAACTTCAGTACAAAGAAAATACTTCATAGATAAAAAAATTAGAGATAAAACATACCCAACAGCAGCAACTCTTGCAAAAGATTATGAAATTGAAAAGAATCGCAAGGTTGATCCTAGGACAATAGCTTCTGATATTTCTGAACTACGACAAATCTATAACGCGCCCATAAAATATGATGCGAAAAACAAAGGCTATATATACACAGATGAGTCTTTTCGTTTAAATGTTCTTGAGGGCGAATCGAGCGGTATCCCAATTGAAAGCATTACTCAGCAAGTAACAACAACTGAAAGTATTCCAGAATGGCAAAAAGATTTGCTTTCTTCTTTTATTAATAAAGTGTTACCGAGAAATAGTGTAGATGATACTATTCAAGCTGATTTTTCTACGGAGAATATAACTGTTTTGCCTTCAAAAATGGCACAAGGTAGCGATAGTGGAATTGAAGATTGCTTTCTAAAAGCTCTAAAAAAAGGGCAAATATTGAGTCTTGAAATACAAATAAATGATAGTACTGTATCGAAGGCTGATTTTTTGCCGCTGCATTTAATTTGCCAAGATGAAGAGAGGCTCTTTTTTTGTAAAGAAATTTCAGACACAAAACATTTAGGAGATAAGTTTTCACTTTTAAATTTGGCCACGGTGAAAACAGCCGTTGTTTCATACTCATCAAATAAAGATAAAGAGCTAAATAAAGAATTGGCAGAAGGAAGTAATAAGCCCCTTTCTGCAATGGAGCTCGGATCTCATCCTAAAAGACAAATTAAAGCTAATGGAGCCGGGTTTTCATTTTGGGCTCAAACAACAGGTAATGCAGATATAGAAATAGTGATGGCAGGAAATGGTGCACGTCACATATTTGTTTTTTCTTGTTTTGCTTCTATTCAAAATAGAGAGAAAAATTCCTTATATAAAAAGGTTGGAGAATTTATTTTGAATTTATAAAAAAACTATTCTTTACTTGACACTAGTTTATTTAAATGCTATTATTACCGAACATTCGGTACGTACCGAATGTTCGGTAACAATAATGAGTATAATGCAGAATACATCACATCTTAAATTCTCAAACCTTAGTACAAAAGAGCGTATTCTAAAAGCTGCCTTTGAACTCTCTTCTATTGCTAGTGTAAAAAATGTATCATTAAATGATATAGCAAAAAAAGCAGGTATTGCAAAGCCAGGTATTTTTCGTTATTACAAAAACAAAGAAGATTTACAAGAAACAATGAAAGATCGTTTTTTTGACGATTTTTGTGCTTATATTTCTACCTTACCTCATGCTGAACAAAATGACATCAAGTCTTTTAAAAATCGAGAAAAAAGCCTTTTAGAATGGTTTATAGATCGAAATGACTACCTGTTATTTTTTCTTAATACACTTGTTGGTAACGGTGATATTATACCTGTTTTTATACGTGAAATGCAAAAGAGGAATATCGGTAATGCAAAAAGCGAGCATTTTACAATTAATGAAATTAATAAAAAAACCATTTCTAAAAAACTTTATTTGAGAACTACTGAAATATTCTTTTTGCTTGCACGAGTATTTTGTTTATCTCAGAATCCTAATTGGGCTCATGATACAAATGTTTTTACCGATGGCTTTACAACCTTTTTAGTTGATGGCTGGGAGGATTTGGAAGAAATTTCTGAGACCCGTATTGCAGAGTTAGATAGTGTATGTACAATTAAATCTAATGAATTTCCACAAGAAAGTAAAATGTTCCAAGCGCTTTCTGCTTTATTAGAAACAAATGCGTTTTCAGAAATCACAGTAGAAAAAATGGCAACTGAACTTGGCATGGCAAAGAGTAGCCTTTATTCACATTTTACCAATAAAGATGAAATGATTAAAACGCTGATAGAAGAAGAACTTTTTCTTATGCTAAAAACAATGCATAAAACATTACAACATGGAAAAACATTTTCTGAGTATATATATCTGCATTTGAGAAGTCAAATGGAGTACTTAGCTCATAGAACGAGACTTGTTCCTGTTTGCAACAGGCTTTCGGTACAAGGATTTTTACCTGAAAAATTGCTTGAGAATTTTTTTGAAAATATAGATAGCGACTATAAAAAAAATATGGTCCAACCTTATCCTTTTTCAAGTATTGGTTTTCCTGTAGACGGATTTATTATTGGGGGTTGGTTCTTTTCGTTATGTGTTTCGGCTTTTAAATTTGGAAGTTTTTTTAACCTTGAACAAAAAAAGATAATAGAGTGTATTACAGATTATTATTATTGTATGAAAAATGGTTTAAAAAATAGCTTGACAGAGTAAAATTTAAGGAGTAAAATAACATTTAGGCAAACATCTAAATGTAGTGTGAAAATTCTAGTAGGAGAAAATAAATGAACGAAAAACGAAGAATGGTTTTTGTAGCCATCTTGGCACTTGCCACCGTCTGTCCAATGATGGCACAAGAAGTTGCTGAAACGGTTACTCTTACCGTAGATGCAGCAGTAGACTATGCACTCCAAAATAGTAAAACATTGCAAAGTGCACAAATAGATTTAGAGATGAAAACGCGGGCTAAAAACAATGCATGGAATGTTTTTGTGCCATCGGTACAAGCATTAGGAATTGGAAGTAGGAGTAATGAGTATAGTGATCCTGCCGCGTCAATGAATGCAATATATGGGGCATTAGGGATGCCTGTTCCGCCTTCTTCGGATCCTACCGAAATTGATTACTGGACAGTGCTTGGTCAAATTGATGTAAGCTTGAACTTAAGTCTTGCGCTCATTGATGGTATTAAAGCAACTAAAGCAAATTATGAAGCGGGTCTTATTTCATGGGAGCAAAGTGTAAAAGAAACAGAACTTAGTATAAGAAAAATGTTTTACGGTCTTCTTTTACAACAAGAAAGCTTATCTTTGCAACAACAAAGCCTTTTGAATGCAGAAGAACGCGTTACTCAAGCTCAAATTAACTACAATAACGGTTTTATCCCAGAACTTTCTCTTTTACAAACGCAAGTAGCCTATGAAAATCAAAAACCCGCAGTTCTTAAGTCTGAACAAGCCTTACAACAACAAATTGATTTGTTTGCTTTTATTATTGGATTACCCCTTGGGACTGATATTGTGCTAGAAGGAGAAATTGCACCTACCTTTATTGATTTAGAAAAAGAAGCCTTAGTAAAGGAATATCTTTCAAATAGATTGGATATTCAGTCTTTTGTGAAATCAAGAGAGCTTATGGATATTCAACTTTCTGCACTAAACTTTCAAACCTATACACCGGCACTTGCACTCGGTTGGGGATGGAATCCTATTGTTATGGATATTGAAGGCGACTGGTTTGATAGTGATAATATAATGGATAATGGCTCTTTAAGTATTACACTTGCATGGAACCTTACCAATATGCTACCTTTTTCTGCAAATAGACAATCAGCTAAAGATTTAAAAGATAACATTACAAAAATGGACTTGCAATATGAAACGGTGTTACAAAATGCAGAAATGGAAATAGACAATCTTGTTGATAACTTACAATACAGTGAAAGTGCAATAATAGCAGCAGGCCAAAGCATTGCGTTAGCTCAACGCTCATACGATATGACGGTGGATGCTTATGATCAAGGTGCTGCAGAATTATTAGATGTTAGAGATGCAGAAACTCAGTTAAACCAAGCAAAGCTCGGTGAAATGAGTGAACGTTATAATTATCTTTCAGGTCTTTTAGACTTAGAATATGCTTTGAATACAAAATTTTAAAACTAGAATAGGAGATACACTATGTTAAAAAAATCGAAAAAAATTATTCCTTTTGGAATTCTATTATTATTAAGTAGTCTTA
>CAYJPS010000136.1:0-5051 GCA_964372135.1 uncultured Treponemataceae bacterium
AGCTTTTACACTCAGTTGTGGAGTCTGCAAAAAAGCTAGGCTATGCTCACCATGTAGGGATTATTAGAAGTAACGATAGTTTTTATATTGATAACGAAGAAGATATTTGCGAGTATTGGTCTAAGTTTAGCGTTTTGGGTTCAGACATGGAAACATCTGCTTTGTTTACCATTGCGTCTATTCGTGGTGTAAAGGCTGCGAGTATTTTAAACAATGTTGTTGTTTTTAAAGAAGACGTAGGAGACAGCATTGCAAACTATGCTGATAGTGAAGGCGCAACCATGGAAGGAGAAAAGCGAGAGATTCTGTGCGCTTTGGAAGCCTTGGTTAATAATTCCTAATTCCTATTTCCAAATTACCAATTGTTGTGAATGTAAAATGCATTAGGAATTGGAGGGGCAAAGCCGTTCAGCGCATTCCCATTGGGGCGTCTACTTGCGTGGGCGCCCGTACCAAGCTTCTTTGTTTTCGGGTATAGAATAAGCATCTCTCATGGTTTATATATAAGGTGTCCGTCCTTGTTGACTGTTAGATGCTCGCCTGCGCCATAATTATTTAAGAAAAAATTTGTAGGATTAATTTGAACATCCTCAGAGATATCTTTATATACCAATATGTTTTCATCTTCTATATCTGGGCGTGTAATACCTATAAGACTGGTGCTTGAAAGGTTTGCAGTTAATGTGATTGTTTTTGCTTCGACATTCTTTTCTGTGTTACCGCTAATTATTATTGTTCCACCTGCAAGGTAAAGATTTGTTAGCCCTTCCATGGCGATTTTGTTACCGGTAATACGCATGTCACTAATAGTAACATCAACAGCGCCATTATTGTATAAACCTGTATCAGTATTGGTAATTGATCCATTTTTCACTGTTACGTCGATATCTGGATTAATCCAAAAACCTTCATGTACTCCATTTCCGTCTAGGGTAGCCCCTCCTAGGTTAAAAGTTTGGTCTTTATTATAAGCAAGTGCCATTGGAAAGTCATTTGTTCCGTAGCGTTTTATAATAATGTCGCCGTAGTTCCATGTTGTGTCTTTCTCACGTTCAAGCGAGGTCATAAGATACACGGTGGCACCTGTAATATAGTTTCCAAACTTTCTTAATAATTCTACGGCTTTTGCAAGAGTTAGTACCGGCTCATCGGGGGTAAGGCCTCTGTTTGAGTCTGAAGCTTTTTTGGAGTAGTTTATGGGGTCTAAGAATATGGCATTTGTTCTAGCCACAAGATGGTTGTCGTTTGCCACTAATTTTATTGATTCAGAGCGTGCACTAAAGGCAATGGTATTATCCTCTAAAATAATAACTTTTGCATAAAGGTGTAATCCTACTGTAAGGTTTTTAAATGTAACTTGTATAGTTTCAAAACCTCCCTGTAATGGATTTTTTTGCTCTACAACAAGGGAGTCGTCAGACACATTATGAAGGGAAACTATAACTGTTTGACCTTGTAAGTTCTCAACTGAACGGACTCCATGGTTATTTATTGCCATGGTGTTATATTCAGTTTTTGCAATAATTTCACTTATATCCATTGAAAAAGAAACACTTGTGGTTTCTCCTATTTTCCAAAGTGAATCGCAAGAATTTGTAAATGTTAATGCAATTATTGCAATGACAAAAATAAAACGTACATATTTTTTATTCATAGAAAACTCCTCTTCACTCATTAGCATAAAAAAATTCTAAAAACGAATGCTCTCTATATAAATCCTACACCTAAGACAACAATTTGTCAATGAGCAAAGGAGCCTTTTGAACAGTGTTGTAGTTTTTAAAGCAGACGTTGGAGACAGCATTGCAAACTATGCCGATAGTGAAGGCGCAACCATGGAAGGAGAAAAGCGAGAGATTCTGTGCGCTTTGGAAGCCTTGGTTCTTTGAATACATATTATTCATCAAATGGAAGTGTAATAGTAAATTTTGTTCCCTTGTTTTTTTCTGAATGTATTTCGAGGGTTCCATTATATTCGTTTACCCGCTCACTTACAAGGCTTAACCCAACACCACGGCCTGCTTGCATAGAGGTGTTTTCTTCGGTTGAAAATCCATGGCTAAGCATTGCTTGTAATAGTATCTCTGTATCATTTGTTTTTGTGTTTTTTGGAATGAGATTCTTGCCTATTGCAATGCTTCTAACTCGTTCATAGTCGATGCCTTTTCCATCGTCACAAAACTCAACTACAATTTCTTTTTCTAATTGCTTTACTTGTAAAGTGATGAGACCTTTTTCATTTTTACCCTTTTTAATCCTTTGCACACCTTCTTCAATTCCATGTGCCATAGAGTTACGAGCAAATTGCAATAATACTTCTTTAATCATTTGTCTATGCTCTGGCAAAAGTGTATCCCACTCAAGGTTTTCTATCTTTAGGTCGGCTTTTTTATTTGATTTGGATTGATCTTTTTCAATAATTGCTTTTAGAGCTTGTATTAAAATATCCTTTCGGGAAAGAGGAGTTGTATTGCTGCGAGAGTAGTTTTCAATTTTTTTTAAAACGTCTTCAATTTTGGCATTTAAGTTAAGATAGGTATTTAATTCAAGCACAATAGAGAGAATGCTTTCATTTTCCGCATTAGGATTTTCAATTGAAGCTTTTATCTTGGATTCAAACTCATGCAATTTTTCTGCAGTGGTAGATAACCCAATTATTGCGGCATTTGATTTTACTGCATGAATTGATTGATAGAGTTGCTTCAATGCCTCTAACTTTGAAAGCTTGTTTTCTTTTAATACATTATTAATCTTTGTAAATTGATAATCTGAGTCGTCAATGTAATCATGTAATATTTGTGGCGTTATATGCATAACTTCATATAATGTTGCCATATCGCTTTGGCGCAATTTTTCTTCTTTTTCAAGACGCTCTCGCATTTCTACTTCGAGGGTAATGTCCTTTACTGTTCCAAGGATAATGGAATGAGAACCTCTGTCTAATGGTACAAGACTTATATCCAAGATTTTTTTTGCACCATTTTCAAAAACACAGGTTAGTTTTTTTAATGGATTTATATCTTCAAGTATATCTGCACTATGGGAAGAGTGTAAAACCATTTCTAAAAACTTTCTTAAAGATTCAATTTCTTTTTCTTTTAGTGTTATCTTAAAAAGAGAAATAAAATCAACATGCTCTAAATTTTCTTTTTCAAATAACTTTGTGATAATACTTGAATAAAGCGGTTGAATTTTAAAGTCTTCATTTAAGGTAAAAACGCCAATATCAATGTTATCTTTCATGGTTGCAAGTTCATTACGCTCATTTTTTAATGCTTTTTGGCTTAATCTAAGTAAGTCCATAGTGTTACTCACATGATTAAAAACAAAATACGTTAATAGGGCTGTAAAAAATGAAATGCCATAAAGTCGCATTGAATCAGGTGGATAATAAATATCTGAATTTATAATGCTCGTTGAAATAGCAACAACATATGCCGCGGTAACAAATAATATTGCTTTTTTGTTTGTTATTACTGAAAAGCAAACCATGGGTAATGGAAAAATCCACACTGCTGAAATGCTTCCCTCAATATAAAAGAAAATCATATAAGAGCAAAAAATAACATATACAATATTTAAAATAACGGCAAGTTTATCTATTGATATTTTCAAGCGTCCTGCAATATAGAGTGAAAGGCCAATAATACCCATAGTAATGCTTACTACTACAGCTTCAAAACGTAGTAGCCCTGCCGTGTATTGGATATAATTAAGAATAAAAAAAGCTGCAGCAGATGCCATCATCGCAAAAATGATAAGATTATATGCTCCATAGCGGAATGCAGTTTGGAGTGATTTTCCACTTTTTAACGATTCAGAATATGTTCCACCCGAAAGAAAGTCAAACATTGCATCTTTGAGTAATTTTTTTTCAGATTTTTTTGAATCTTTTTTTTTAGAGCTTGTAATAGAGCCTCCCCTATGTGCTTAGAGCTACCGTTAATGTGAGCGTGTGGCTTTCTTTTACCGTAAAAGGAATAGAAATCGCTCGTACATCAATTGTGTTTGACCAAAAAGAGTTGTGCTGGCTTCCAACGATAATTGTAGGAAGTGATATTATCAGTTTGAACATCTCTTCAAAACTTTGTTTTACATTACCAGAAATAATGTTTACAATTTCACCAACTGCATCAAGAACATCTTCATCATCTATTGACGTATATTTTTTTGAAGTTAAAATTTCTGCAAGCATTAATGCTAGATCAGACTTCATCGAAAGGACAACAGCACCTTGTGCTTCACCGCTTAATCCAATGACAGATGATATATCACAATCTGTTTTTTCATGGCGCTGTATAAAATATGGCAAGCCTGCAGATATTTCGAGACCAGCAAAATCACGAAATACATTAATGCATGTATCTACAAAGGGTTGAATATATTGTTCCATGATTTGCTCCTTAAAATTTTATTGATAATATTGTTTTTTCAAATTTTTCTTGACTTACCGGTTTTACGAGATAGGCTGTAGCACCCTCTGTTAAAGCGTCAATCACATTATATCGCGCAGCTTCACTTGTGACCATTACGATTGGCAATTTCGCATATTTTTCAATACTTCGTACTTGCTTTAGAAAGTCAATTCCTGACATTTTTGGCATATTCCAATCGAGAAAAATGATATCAATATCATGCTCCTCTAATTGGACCATAGCATCTTCGCCATTTGAAGCTTCAAAAAAATTTGCCGTCATTTTCATTGCGGTAAAACTATTTTTTACTATGTTTCTCATAATGCGAGAATCATCAACTACTAAAACATTCTTCATATATTCCTCCAAAATAAGTATCTAACATCCTTGATGATGGTATTAGTTGGAAAGCAATCATAGATAACCAAATACTTTACGTGTGCTTATATTATCATGGCTATTATTGAATACGTCAAGTAATTTTTTTCAAAAAGAGCATTTTTGTAACTAAATATAGTGTTAAAATTGACAGAAATGCTCCTTTTTAGTATACTATCTTCTATGATTTACACTTCGTAACATTAAAAATAATAAAATAAATTGAGGTATTATGGCTAACTATCCTTTTGAATCAAT
>CAYJPS010000137.1:0-5048 GCA_964372135.1 uncultured Treponemataceae bacterium
TCGTGTGTACGTTTATAGCGTACCGAGGGTTCGAATCCCTCTCTTTCCGCCAACTTGACAAACCTGTTTTTGAACATAATCAAAAGTAGGTTTGTCTTTTTTTATGATGAAATCGCCTTGAAAATAGGCGATTTTTCTATATAAACAAAAAAAATAAATACTTTAAACTTGAACTCACCTTGTGGTGGGTTTATTTTATTTTAGAAAGGATTTTGAAAATGAACAGAATACCATACGGATTAAAATTAAACGAAAACCACAAACTTGTCCCAGACATTCCTGCATCAGAAATTGTTACGTCAATATTTGCAATATATTTAGAGGGAAAAAGCCTCGGTGCAATTTCGGCAGAGTTAAAGGAAAAAGGCATTTCCTCACCTACTGGCAAGGTAAACTGGAGCAGACAAATGATTGACAATATACTGAACAATATTTTGTATGTCAATTTAATCATTGCCCCTAATATTTTTCAAAAAGTGCAAGACGAAAAAATTAAGCGAAGTAATACTGCTTACAGCAAAAATGGTAATAAGGCAAGAAAGTCCACTCGGTACAACTCCAAGAATGTACTAAGTGGGCTTTTAGTTTGCTCAGAATGTGGTAACAACTATCGCAGAATCACAAAATCCTCTGGTGAAATTGTTTGGAGATGTGCCAATCGTGTGGAGCATGGCAATAAGATTTGCAAAAACTCTCCTACTATTACGGACAGCGAAATCAAAGAAATTATATGTGATACTATGAATATGGCGGAATTCGATGAAGAAATGATAAGTGAAAAAATTGACTACATCGAGATATCAGATGCAATCAAAATAAAGTTTTCACAGCATATGCATAATTTTGAAATGTCTATGTAAATCTCTTTACAAATCAATAAAATAGCAGTATAATATAAATATATTTATGTTATATGAGGTGTAGCTATAATGGGTGAATATACAGATGCATATTATGAAAAAGAAAAAGAGAAGGTCCGAAAGCGTTTGGAACTCGGAGAAATTTCACTAAGTGAAGCAAATAAAGCTATAGCTAACTTTGACTACTATAAAGCCAAAGCAAATCGATTAGAGGAAGAAACAGGACAAATCTTAATCAATGAAGTCAACGGCAAGCAAGTGTATATGATTCCACCAACAAAACCAATGCTCCCTGCAAATGCACCACAAGTTTCAAAGCCAAAGAAGAAAAAAGCAACTAAAAAAGCAGACAAATCACCGGAAAGTAAAAAAGCTGATAAAGCTACTGCTGAGGAAAATCACACAATCAATCTAAATGTAGAGTATGTTTCACTTACCGAAATTGCTCGTATAGCCAATGCAGAAATGCCGAGTTATACAGTTCAAAGTTGGCTCAGAGATTATAACACGATTGCTTTTATGAGGTTGTGGGAACAAGAGGCAAATACAGAGTTTAATGATAGCGCTTGCGATGAACTTATAGAGATTATGAAAAAGACAAGCTTCACTCTTACACCAAAACAGTGGGTAACAAAGACGAATGCTGTTGGGATTAGGTCTAAGCAAGGCAAAGGTGGTGGCACACTCGCCCATCCAGATATAGCGACTGAGTTTCGTATGTGGGTTGATCCGGTGTTTAGGTTGAGGGTTATCAAAAAATTAGTTATAAATAATTTAAAAAAACAGGAGGTACTGTTGTGAACAAAATTGAGAATGAATTCTGTGGCTATATAGAAGTTGATGGCAATACTTTTACATACTTTGTTTCAAATCATATGGTTACACTACTACCCGCTGAGGGGAATCCACACAAGCGAAATGAAATGTTTGAACAGTTTTGCACTCGTGATATTGAAACTCCTGAATATTATACTGGTCTTACAGGTAATGCTTATCAGATTGCACTATTTCGCAATGGAAATATTAGTAAGGGCATGATGGGATTAGACCCATCTATCCGATTTTGGGCACCTGTAATTATTAGAGCCGTAGGTAATGCAGATGGCTTTTACAGGCAACTGACAACCGAGTGGAGCAAATTTCATGCAATCTCATTTTACAGCGGAAATATTAATGCTTTGTATAGTCCCCGAGTCGCATTACAACCACGAAGTTATGATGAAATTACTACTCTTGACAAGAATAGATTTAGCGAGATTAAATTTCGTCCGTATGACGAATATACCCATTCGACTGAATTGAAGTTAAATGAAGAAGAAGTTACATTTTCGCTTACCATTACTAAGTTTGAGGGAACAGATGGGGACGAAAACAAAAGAGAATATAATGTTGGTAAGCTTAATTCATTGATGCGGTTTTCTTTTAAAGACCCTAATGATTATAAAACTATAGAAGTATGCTACAAGGCTGCAAGAGGCTTAATTGCAATTTTAACAAAACAAAACAATGTGTCTTTTGACTCATATTTAAGCCAAAAAAGCCAAGATGGACAGCTATTCAAAACTGCTGACTGTAAGATTTTTAATGCTTATAACAACTTAGCTGCAAAAAAAGAGCATCAAGTTATCCCTATACATAGTGTTTGGAATTATATCCCAAATCTTATAGAGAAAATACTAAATGACGAAGCAGCGATACTATTAACTTTATTACCAGATGATAATAAAGAGCTTAATCGTATTTCAATAACAAATATACAAGATTTATGCACTGCTTTAGAGGTAGCATACGGATGGAGTGAAAGAGAAAAGGAGAAAAATCCACTTATAAAACTATTAAAAGTCGATATTAAAAAAACTATTTCAGAATTTTGCAAAAAACATTCTGAAATAGATGTGCATAAAGAAACGACGATCAGTAGTGCGTTTCAATATCTTGACTATACACTAAAAGAAAAAATTCTTGCTTTGTATGCCGAAAACCAAGAATGTGTTGATCCCATAATATCAAAACGCTCACTTCCCCAAATAGACGAATCAAGTGTGGGTGCTTTTGTAAAAATGCGCAACGGAAAAACACATTCGGGTATGATTGATTGGGACGATAACGCCAATCTGTATACAGCTTTATTTGCACTTATGTATTCTTGCTTTTTTACTCACATTGGAATGCCTAAAGACGAAATAAAGTTAGCACTCCAGCAACTTTTTTAATAAAGTGTCACCAGACACTATGTATTGGTAATTATTGATAGTATAGAAAAGAGGAATTATATGGACATTAGGACAAATTCATATTTTACTGGGGATCTTAAAATATGGGATATAAATTGCCATTTTTCTTTTTCAGAGGGTTATTTACTCGAAATTAAACCTGAAAAAAATGAAGTAGAAGTGTTTAAAGAAATGTGCAAGCAGAAAAGCAATTACAACTCATTAGGATGTCTACTCGGGACAAGTTCTTATGGGTATGATATAGTCTTTATTTTGGCTGATGAGCAAGGCCCATTCCCATATTACAAAGGAAATATAAAATTAATTGTTGACATTGTAGTAAGCACTTTAAATAGCAAAGATTCTAAAGGAGAGTACATTAGTCATTGCAGAGATTTGCATGGGTTTAATGCAATTGACTTTATGGGGGAAGCTGTAGATTTAATATTCAACCCCAAGCAAATAATAAAAAAAGAAGCAAGGACAAAAGATGGAATATTATGGGGGGATTATTCGGAGTTAATTAAAGTGTTTCCTACAACCATCTATGGCAAGGCTTGTAATATTATTTTTACAGTATGGATTGATAGGCAAGACTTAACTTTAGAAAACACAGGCTTAGGGAGTTTGCATTCGATAATTAGATTAGAGTTCAATGACAGACAAGATATTACATTTATAGAAACATGTTGGCAATCTATATGTACATTTCTATCGTTCTGTGTTGGACAATTTAATATTACAGATTTGCAAATAGGATTATGGGATGAAGCCGGTAAGATTGGTGGATATGGTGCGCCAGGGATTATCGACTGCCATATCAATAATGATAGAGTCGAAAATGTTTTATTCCGATATCCAGCATATAATGTTTTTCAAATAGATACTTTAAATGACAAAGTGGGAAACCTATTCGAGTTGTTGAACGATAAAACTAAACGTCCTATCCTCAGCTTTATGAAAAGAACAAATTACGATAATAATGTCGATAAGAATAAAATAAGAGATATATGCACAGCATTAGAGGTCGAATTTGATTTTAGAAAATCAGAATATTCTAATACAGCTACCGAGTTACTGGTGAAGCAATTGAAAGATACTGTCAAGTTGTATAAAAAGGAAAACCCCAATGTAATTGAGGATAATACATATAACTATATATTCGGATCTTTAAATTTCATTTCTCTTCCAGCAAGAGAAAAAGTGATATTCATTTATGCGAAATATAGGGAGATCATTGACATTGAATTTAAAAAGATGGTGATTTTCTCACAATACAAATTAGATTTGACCGAGGAACAAACTAACGCAGATATTGCTTGGATTGTAAAAGCGCGAAATAACATAACACATTCATCTGGAATTACAGAGCAAGAAATACCTAATGCAATTTATAATAGGCTAAAAATTGCTATTTACTGTTCTGTTCTTGAAAGAGCAGGATATTCAATCGAAGAAATTGATACTATAATAAAAAAGTATTTTGATGGAATGTGAAAACGAATGACCCTAACAGATTAGAACACTTTAGTCTAATCCGTTAGGGTCATTTCTTATGCCAATCCTTTATTTATCAGTATTTTCAGAGAAAAATATTGATTTTTTGTATTAGACAGCAAAAATATATTTTTATCATACGAAAACCATTTTGTTTTCACACACCATTACTTCTGAACTATTTTGTCTATTTTAATAATGCTGTTTGCCTTTGCAAATAAAAATACATAAATCAAATATTATCGGAGGACTTTGGTTGTATTTGACTTGCGTATTTTGGAGAAAGTCAAAACATTGCAAAACCCATAAATATGTGCTATACTTTTTACAGCTAATGCAATATGCATTAAATGTGAAAGTGTAGCCGTGTGGGTTTAAACCCTGTTAAAAATTCTCGTGGGGGTTCGAATTGGTCACACATGACAACTGTGTTCGAGGTAGATGTAATATCTACCTCGATTTTTCGTATTACCGCAGA
>CAYJPS010000138.1:0-4937 GCA_964372135.1 uncultured Treponemataceae bacterium
TTTCATATAATCTCCATTATGTTAATACATCACTTTTATATTACCATAGCTTTAAAAAAATATAAACTACTTATTGCATTTTATACAAAAAAAAGTATAACTTTTTTAAATTTGTTATTTGGTATACGCTTGCTTTCCATAATAATCTGGTATATACTTTACCTATGAATATAGCATGGATAGGTACAGGGGTTATGGGCTCCTCAATGGCAAAGCATCTTTCCCAAAAAGGACACATTGTTACAGCTTACAATAGAACGTATGAAAAAGCAGAAGTGTTAAAAGAGTTTGGAATTATTCCTACAAGTACAATTGAAGATTGCGTAAAAAATGCAGACGTTGTTTTTAGCATTGTTGGGTATCCCCAAGATGTGGAAGAAATATATTTAGGTGACGGAGGCATATTTGAACATGCTCCAAACAACGCATTGTTAATTGACATGACCACGTCATCACCATTATTAGCAAAAAAAATGCATGACATTGCAATGAGTGGCGAAAAGGGTAAGCGCTTTAGAATGCTTGATGCTCCAGTTTCTGGTGGCGATAACGGAGCAAGGAACGCAACCTTGTCAATTATGGTAGGCGGTGAAAAAGAATACTATGACGAAGCCTTATCACTTTTTGAAGTGATGGGTAAAAATATAAACTATCTCGGTACAGCTGGAAGCGGGCAACACTGCAAGGCCTGCAATCAAATTGCAGTTGCAGGAAATGTTGTTGCGTGCGCAGAGGCAGTTACGTATGCAAAGGGTAATGGGCTTGATCCTAATGCAGTCCTTGCTGCTATTTCGAAAGGAGCTGCAGGAAGCTGGCAAATGGATAACAATGCTCCAAGAATGATAGAAAACGATTACGGTCCTTATTTTATGAATGAACACTTTTTGAAAGATTTGAAAATTGCCCAGAGTGCTATGAGGGAAGTGGGGAAGAATCTTCCAGCCTTAGATATTATCACCGATATGTATGAAAAGCTCGTTGAAAATGGACATGGCAAAGAAGGCACGCAAAGCGTAATACGCAATTATAATTCCTAATTCCTAATTCCTAATTCGGAATGTGGTGGGTAAAGCGAAGTAGGATATCATTCATGTGGATGAAAAATGACCAGTTTTGGTGGATAGTCTCAGTATAAATTTAGTTGATTTTTTACAACTGTTGTGATATACTATTGTTATGCCAGATTATACAATTTCTTCAGAAAGCGCTGTTGGTCAAAGACTCGATAAGTTTTCCGATTCTGAGATTATTTCGTACCTCACCTTCAAGGACAATAAGGTAGATATGTCTGTTGGAAAAATAACTATTGGCCGCTCTCCATCAAATAATATTGTTATTGAAAATAAACTTGCCAGCAGAAATCATGCTTTAATTCAAAAAATTCGTGATGAATTTTTTATTAAGGATATGGGAAGTACGAACGGCACATTTTTAAATGGGATAAGAATTCCAACCGATAAATATGTACGAATACGAAATGGAGACAAAATTACAATCGGTAACGATAATATAATAATGTCGTAATACTTTCTTTTTGAAAATCGGATTTACCATGAGAGCCAAGCATGTTTTTTCAAAGTACAATGTGCCTCAAAAAGATGAATTTTTTTCCAATATTGCGAATACAATAAAGATACTCCGAAATGAAAACCCTATACTGCGCCCTCCTGATGAGACAGGACTTCCTGGTGCATTTTTAGATATTTCATCATATAATAGTTCTATTCCCGTTGTATTAGTACCCGACTTACATGCGCGCCTCGATTTTTTTAATGAGATTCTAAACTTTTCTTTTTGTTTTGATGACTTGGATACTACTGAATTGACAATTAAAGAAGCGTTAGTTCAAGGTAAGGTTATTGTTGTGTGTTTAGGTGATGGCTTGCACTCAGAAAGGAGGGGCTTTGAAAGGTGGCTTCTTGCACAAGACCAGTGGCTTAATGGCAAAACCTTAAACAAATACATGTGCGAAGAAATGGAAGAAGGCTTAGGTTTGATGAGCTCCATTATGAACATAAAACAAGAATGCCCAAACCATTTTCACTTTCTTAAGGGTAATCATGAAAATATTTTGAATGATCATACGTGCGGTAACTTACCATTTAGGAAGTTTGCAGCTGAAGGTGAAATGGTAAAAGATTTTATGTTAGGTTTATACGGCAAAGAAATAACACACGCGTATGATGATTTTGAGCACAATTTACCGCTATTTGTAAAGGGGGCAAATTTTTTAGCTTCACATGCTGAACCCATACAAGCATTTTCAAAGAATGATTTAGTTAATGCTTACCTTGAAGAAAGTACCGTGTTAGGCCTTACATGGACACATACCGATGAAGCAGATGAAAATGCTGTGCACTTTATGCTCAACGATTTGCTTATGAACAATGAAAATGCAGTGTATTTTGCTGGTCATCGAACTGTTTCTGGCACACATA
Organism: uncultured Treponemataceae bacterium; assembly: GCA_964372135.1. Taxonomy (GTDB): domain Bacteria; phylum Spirochaetota; class Spirochaetia; order Treponematales; family Treponemataceae; genus CAYJFX01. Next base: position 2,439 of record CAYJPS010000138.1, read on the forward strand.
GAGCCTTGCACAAAGGAAGATTCATTCAAATACATAATCCAAATGAACATTATATAACGATTGTAAACCAAAAAAAAGATTTTAACTCACTTACTGATATTTTTGATACCAAAACGGGAAAAAATGTAGAAGTATAAATGAGTGTGTAGGAGATAAAAAATGAATGGTGTACCTGAGAAAATAGGAAAATATAAGATACAAGAAGTGGTTGCTCGTGGAGGAATGGGCGTAGTGTATAAGGCTATGCATCCTAACCTCAAGCATCAAGTAGTGATTAAAAAACTAACAATACGGGGCAATAAGCCTGTGCTAGAGCGTTTTAAAAGAGAAGCACGAGTTTTACTTGAATTACAACATGCAAATATTGTTCGAATGTTTGATTACTTTACTGAAGGATCTTTTCATTATATCGTACTTGAGTTAGTTGACGGAATGTCTCTTGATAAACTTATTCGAAAAGCTCAAAAACTTTCCTGGCCTACAGCACTTCTCCTCGTGAGAGATTCTTGCAAAGCATTAAAGTTTGCTCATGTAAAAGGCATTATTCATCGTGATATTAAGCCAGGGAATATTCTTATTTCTACTAAGGGTGAAATAAAACTTGCAGACTTTGGTATTGCGTCAATGGAAAAAGAATCTGAAAGTGAAGAAGATATTACTCAAATAGGGGTTACACTGGGGACTCCGGCTTATATGCCTCCTGAACAATTTGGAGATAGTAAAAATGTTACTGCTCGAGCAGATATCTATGCTTTAGGAATAATGCTATATGAAATGATTACCGGTAAAAAACCCTACAATGCAAATATGTCACCAGAAACGTTAATTCTTATAAAAAAAGGGCAGTACACAGCTCCTCATAAAATTGAAAAAACTATTCCAAAGTCAATTAGTCGAATAATAAAAAAAATGATGCATCCACAGCCAAACAAGCGGTATAAAAATATTGATGCAGTTTTAAAAGCTGTTAATAAACAACTCAATAAGTTTGAAATAAAGCCAATACGAGTATCAATGGTCAAACTAATGTTAATGAAATCGTACACAGAACAGGCTTTTATTCCAAAACACAAAAGTTTGCATAAACTATTTTTAATAGTGGTATCAAGTTTAGTCGTAGTGGTAGGAAGTATTTTTGCTTGGCAACAAGGATACATTCATGCTACAATTTTGCGAAGGTTGTATACGCCTATCACTGTTACACTCGAAACATCGAAAACTTCAGCTTTAAGCTCAGGGGTTCCAATGAGTGCTCAATTTTATTTCAATGATAATGCAGATATTCCAATGGTAAAAAATAGCTTGAGAGAATTTAAGATGCAACATGAGACAAATGACAGCGAAGTTTATAGAGCAAAGCCTGTGTATGTCACTCGTGGTATGTATAGGGTAAAAGTTGTTGTAGGATCTGATGTTTTTTGGAAGTCTTTGCGCGTTGATGAAAATGAGCAAAATATTATTTTTGATATCCATACTGCAGAAGCTCGTACTCTTAGAATAAAAACTCTTGCTTTTGATATGGAAACTGGAGAGAATCTTTCAAGCAAAACAAATTTTTTGGTTTTTTTTAATAATAGCTGGGTAAATATTAATGATCTTACTCGGGGAGAATTAAAAACAGGAAGCGTATTAAAAATACGGGCTGAGTCAGAAGGGTACATTACCGAAAATTTTTCATTGCTTATTGAATGGTATCAAGATGAACTGACTATTGAAGCTCTTATGGAACTCAATTAAAAAAAATACAAAAATTCTTACGATTTTTCTTGCGTTATTTAGAATTCCGTGTTATTATTTTACGTATTAAAAAGGATGAGTTATGAAAGAAGTAGCACGGAAAACTACAGACACGTTAGAAGCGGAAGCTTCAAACGTAGAAATGTTTCTAAATGATGTTTTAATGACAGTTAATGATACATTTCATTTGTCTGATGACGAACAAAAGAATCTAATGGATAATAATGTTGCAAAATTTATTGCAGCCCTTCCATTTGTTGCTGGTTGTGAAGATGCAAAAACTAAAGCCTTATCGCACCTTTCTATATATTTAGCAGAAATTCGTGGGCAAGGAAGTCTGTGTGAGGAGTCTGCAGAAGCTGTTTCAACGGTGTATGAGGACTTAGGGGTTCTTTCAACATTTGATGGTGGAAACCAACAAATAGTACAACACGGAATGAGCATCTTAGCCTTAATTATGCTAGAGGGATATAAAGATAGAACCTTTTCAGATATGGAAAAAAATATCTATAATCCATTGAATGATGAAACATGGGATTATTACACTTTAAAAGCAAGTCTTTTAGAAGATATTAAAGAAAGCCCTTATCCTGAGCTTGATAATATTATCTTAAGTAAAACAGGTCTTTTAAAAAACCATTTTTAATCTGTGGATATCTAATGACGATCTAAGTGGTACATATAAAAACCTATTGACAATCTATGTTCTTCTCTATAATCTATAAGTACCACCGTAGGTTGTATCTATGGGGTAAAGGATTA
>CAYJPS010000139.1:0-4765 GCA_964372135.1 uncultured Treponemataceae bacterium
CAACCCCTGGCTTAGAAGCAGATAAATGGGGTCGCATAAAAGCAGATGAAAATGGAAAAACTACCTACCCTAACGTATGGGCTGGTGGCGACATCGTTTTGGGAGCTGCAACCGTTATTCTTGCTATGGGTGAAGGTCGAAAGGCTGCAGCCGATATAAATGAGTATTTAGCAAAGTAGGTCGCGAAAGTTGACAAAAAAAGAGTTTGGTTTCACTACCAAACTCTTTTTTGTTATTGTAAAAATCTACATTTCTACTTATTTACCACATTTATAGGATTTCCCTCTATAAATGCGTTTAAATTTCCTACTGCAATATCCATAAGCCGAGTACGACTTTCTATTGGTGCCCATGCAATGTGTGGTGTTATAATACAGTTTTTTGCCTTTAACAAAGGGTTCTCTGCTTTAATAGGTTCAGAACTAACAACATCAAGACCTGCATAACCTACTTTTCCAGAGTTAAGCGCATCTGTTAAATCTTGCTCTACAACAAGTGGGCCACGACTTGTGTTAAGAATGATTACACCATCTTTCATTTTTGCGATATTATCTTTGTTTACAATACCTTCTGTAGAAGGGAACAATGGGCAGTGTAGTGAAATAACATCAGATTTTGCAAGTAATTCATCAAGACTTACATATTCACCAATAGCTTTTCCTGAATCATTTTGAAATTCATCATATGCAATAATGTTCATTCCCATTGCCTTCGCAATCTTGGCAGTGTCTTGTCCAATGCGACCAAAGCCAATAACACCGAATGTTTTTCCTGCAAGTTCCATTAAAGGGTAATCCCAGTAACACCAGTCAGGACATTTTTCCCATTTACCTTCAAATACCGTTTTACTATGATGACCTACATGATGACAAATTTCTAAAAGCAATGCCATTGCAAATTGCGCAACAGCACTTGTTCCGTATGTTGGAATATTTGATACTGGAATACCCTTTGACTTTGCAGCTTCTACATCTACAATATTATATCCTGTAGCTAATACGCCTACAAATTTGATATTGGAACAAGATTCAAACACATCCTTTGGAAGTGGTGTTTTATTTGTAAATACTATATCAGCATCCCCTACTCTTTTAATAATTTCAGCTGTATCATTTAAGGGTGTTCTGTCATAAACTTTTACATCTCCAACTTTCTCAAAACCTTCCCAACTTAAATCTCCTGGGTTTTCTGTGTACCCATCTAAAATAACAATTTTCATACTTTTACTTTCCTTTTTATTCTAATTCTGTAACTTTATTTAGTTCTTTTTGTTTATATAGTATACTCTTCTCTTTAGGTCCGAAGGTCTAAAGTAGTTTTATGCTCAGAATATTATACCATAAAGAAAAACAAATATTCCAATGGAACAACTACAGCGAGTGCAATCATTGAAAAAACCCATGCTGTATTTGCAACATCCTTGTCTGCCTTATAAATGGTTGGCACTAATATTGAGTTAAAGCCACATGGAACCAATGTCATTATGATTACTACTTTTAATACCAATCCATTTTCAAGATTTTGAAGCCCACACGCCAGCGCAACTAATATAGCAACAAGGGGCGCAAATAAATACTTTATAAGTATAACCGCAACGCCTTCTTTTATAAATGTTTTTGTTTTACCTAAGTCCATTTTTGTAGCAATTGCACTTATGAGTAAAAATGATACTGTCGGTATTGCGTACTCGTTATAAACACCCATAACATGGGGTCTTTCGAATCCAGACATGTTAAAAAAGAGCCCTACAAATACTGCAGATACATAAATCACTATTGATGGATCTTTTAGAAAGTCTTTTGCCTTTACTCGTGTGCCTTTTACATTTTCTCCTATTGCCTTAACTAGCGGATAACCGATTAAGTAGTTATAAAAAGATTCAAAAAAAATAAACATTGCCGCTATTGCAAATGCTGTTTCTCCAAAAAAAGAAAAGGTTATAAGTCCACCAATTGTACCGAGGTTTGAAAAAGTGGAGACAGCAAACATAGAAGCCTTTTGTTCATTGTTATGCTTTAGTCCTTTTGAAACCAAAAGTCCTATTCCTCCGCTTAGCGCAAGTACTGCAACACATATAAAAGGTAGTGCAAATATTGAAATGTTTGAAAAATCAATTATCCAATATGAGTTTATCATTACAATTGGGTTGAGCACAAAAAAAGTAAATTTTCTAGATCTCTCTATAAATATCTCCCAAATCTTTTGAGTATGCTCATCCTTTGTATTTTTCAAAAATTTGACTACTTGTCCTATAATTACACCAACAATAATTATGCCAAACGAAAGAATCATTTTTTCCATATTACTACTATACCCTTACTAAAGCAATTCCAGCTTCAACTATGTTTTCTACTGTAATTCCTTGGGCTTTTAAAAGATCTTCATAAGGTCCACTTTCACCAAACCTATCTTGAATGCCAATACGTTTTACTTGGCCCTTTCCACTTTCTGCAACTATTTCACATACCGCGCTTCCAAGACCATTGAGAATATTATGATCTTCTATAGTAACAATTTTACCACATTTTGCAATTTCTTTTTCTATAACTTCTTTATCAATTGGCTTAATAGTGTGAAAATCATACACAGATGCAGAAATTCCTTTTTCTTCAAGTTCTTTTTGAGCTTTTATTGCTAAGCGCACAACATCTCCATTTGCAATTAATGCTACATCTGTACCTTCATGCAAACATATTGCCTTACCAATCTCAAACTCTTGATCTTCATCATAGATACCTTCTACATCATCGCGTGTAAAGCGAATATACGTAGCACCGACGTCACTGGTCATGCACTTTACAAGCTTTTTTGCAGCATTATAATCTGCAGGCATGATAACTTTCATATTAGGAATTGTTCTCATAATCCCCATATCTTCAATACCTTGATGACTTGCACCGTCATTTGCAGGTGTTAAACCTCCATGCGAACAACAAATTTTTACGTTTAAATTTGGATAACATATTTCTTGCCTGATTTGTTCACTCATTCTCATTGAACCAAAAACTGCATACGTTGAAACAAATGGAACTTTTCCACATGTTGCAAGTCCTGCTGCTATACCACACGCATTTTGTTCTGCTATTCCCACATTAATAAATTGATTTGGGTATTTATCACCAAAATCAAGTGTTTTACACGATTTTCCAATATCACAATTTACACTTACAATATCTTTATTAGTTTTTGCAACTTCGATTAACACTTCACCCAGTGCATCTCTAGTCGGTTTTGTAACTTTACTCATTTCTACTAGGCCCCCAATTCCTTCATTGCTATAGCAAACTGCTCCTCATTTGGAGCCATTCCGTGCCAACCTGGTACATTTTCCATAAAAGAAACACCTTTGCCTTTTACTGTTTTTGCAACAATACATTTAGGCTTTCCATTAGTAGAATTAGCGCTGATTTTTTCAAATGCATCAATAAGTTCTTCTACAGAATGTCCATCTACTTTATATGTTTCCATCCCAAATGATTCCACTTTTTTTGCAAGGTCTCCAGTAGGCATAATTTCATCACAGCTACCATCATTTTGAAGATTGTTATTATCTAAAATCATTACAAAGTTATCGAGCTCATATTTTACAGCAGACTGAATTGCTTCCCATACTTGCCCTTCATTACATTCACCGTCACCAACAAGTGTATATGTTTTATAAGCTTTTTTATCCATTTTAGCAGCAATTGCCATACCAACAGCGCAAGAAATTCCTTGGCCAAGCGAGCCTGTCGAAATGTCAACACCAGGACATTTTTTCATATCAGGATGCCCTTGTAACTTTGAACCTAATTTTCGAAGGTTGTTTACTTCTTCATTACCTAAAAATCCTTTTAAAATGAGGGAAGAATAAAGAATAGGACAAACGTGTCCTTTTGATAAAACAAACCTATCTCTCTCATCCCATTTCGGATTTTTGGCATCAACATTCATTTGGTCAAAGTACAATACTGTCATTATTTCCGCAGCTGAAAAAGAGCCACCAGGATGCCCTGACTGCGCTTTATAAATCATTGTTAAAGCAGTGCGTCTAAGCTCACCTGCTTTTTCTTTTAGTTGTGTAATTTTATCTGACATTATAATTCCTTGTTATAATTTTCTTTATTGAAAGCCTCTACATATTTTTTAACCACAGATTACACAGATTTTAATTTTTATATAAAACCTTTTATATGTATTTGTATTCACTCTATTTAATTTATATGGTCAAGAACTTCAAATAACTATTTTTGAAACATTAATCGTTTTGCTTCTTCAAATCCTGATTTTCCGATTTTAAATAAAGGAACATCAACTGCTTCGTGTTTAAGCATAGACATTGATATTTGTGCAAAAACAATTGCATCTACTTCCTTCGCTAAACTGTATAAATTTTCGTTAATCATTTCATCGTGCTTTGCTCGGTCTCCTGCACAAAGAACATCAAAGGCACCTTCGGCAACCTTTGTAACAATGTCAATGTTTAATCCTTGTTCTTTTGCATTTTCTTCCATAAGACGAATTATAGCCCCAGGACTTGTTGGCAAAGTTGCAAGCACACCAATTTTTTTACCAGCTTTTACTGCTTCTTTAGCAAGAGGCTCATCGATGTTAAGTACAGGGATAGGGGCAAGCGGGCGAATATATTTAGCTGCTGCATTTACGGAAGTACAAGTACCCATAACACAGTCGGCACCACATTCTACTGCTTGCATTGTATAGTTATACATCCTTCTCATTACTGAAGAAGTAATCCCACCGTTTGCAACCGTTTCTTTTAATAAAG
>CAYJPS010000140.1:0-4746 GCA_964372135.1 uncultured Treponemataceae bacterium
TTCATCGCGTAGCCATTTAATGCTAGCTCCGCCCATGAAAATGCTTCCCTCTAGAGCGTAGTGTATTTCACCATTCAAGCTCAGTGCTACGGTTGTAAGCAGCTTGTTTTTTGAAATAACTGGTTTTGTCCCAGTATTCATAAGAATAAAGCATCCTGTACCATATGTGTTTTTTACGTTTCCCTTTTCAAAACAGCCTTGCCCAAATAGTGCTGCCTGTTGATCACCTATTGCAGATGCTATCGGAATACTAAAGCCACAGATTTTTTCATCAGTCATGCAATAGATTTCGCTTGAAGATTGGACACTAGGCAACATGATTCGAGGAATATTAAGCAGCTCTAAAAGGTCGTCATCCCAATCATCAAGATAAATATTATAAAGCATTGTTCGGCTTGCATTTGTGGCATCTGTAACGTGTGCTTTTCCCCCACTTAGCTTCCATATTAACCATGTATCAATTGTTCCTGCAAGAACTTCACCTTTTTGCGCTCTCTCTCTGAGACCAGGAATTTCATCCAATATCCACTTGATTTTTGTTCCAGAAAAATAAGCATCAATTACTAGGCCTGTTTTTTCTTGAATAACCTCATCCAGTCCTTTTGCAACCAAATCTTCACATAAAGGGGCTGTTCTTCTGCATTGCCATACTATAGCATTGTAGACAGGTTTGCCAGTTGATTTTTCCCATAACACCACAGTTTCACGTTGATTTGTAATCCCAATAGCTGCTATATCAGAAGGGATAGCGTTCAATTTTTCTTTTGCTTGCGCAAGAACATCTTTTGCTACGCTCAGTTGGCATTCAAGAATCTCTTCTGCATTGTGTTCAATCCAACCTGGTTGTGGATAATACTGAGTAAATTCTTGGTTTTTAGATAAAAGAGGGGATGCTTCTTTATCGTAGAGGATAGCCCTAGATGAAGTTGTTCCTTGGTCGAGGGCTAGTATGTATTTTTTCATATACTTATTGTATCACATTTTTATATTTTGGCAAGCTTTTTTACGCTTCTTTTTGTTTTTTATCGTGCCTATATTGTAAAACATATCCACAAAGTGCACTAACAATCGCAACAAAGGTGACAAATATACCAAGGCTTGTAAGGTTGCCATGCATTGTAAATAACGCTGTACTAATCGTAGGCACAATACCTGCAACTAGGAAGCTTGGTGCGTGGTATACAAAAGAAATACCGCTGTAGCGTACTTCTGTTTCAAATAACTGTGCCCATAAAGAACCAAGAACTCCCCAAATTCCAGAATAAATAACACTCCAAGTGAAAATAATGACCGCTGTTATTACAATGATGTTCCCGTTACTATTTTCAATAATTGTAAGAGCAGGAATAGCTGTAATAGCACAGCCGATACTTGAAATTACGAATAGCTTTCCTTTTCCAACCTTGTCTGCTAATTTACCAGCTCCTAAAACGAATGGAATTGCTATGAGAGCAACGATGGCGTTTACTAAATACATATAACTTTGAGGTACACCTAAGTATTTTGTTGCGTATGATAACGTAAATACCGCAAATACATTGTAGAATACACCGTCAATCCACCTTGTACCAATACCTAATAAAACGGTTTTCCAATAGTTTTTAAACATTACCATTAATGGCATAGCCGTTTTTTTCTCAGTGAGTTCTTTTTCTCTTGCTTTAGATTGAGCTTCCATAAAATCTTTTGTTTCCATTATGCGCAAACGAATAATAATAATTACAACAATTAATATTGCACTTGCTGCAAAAGAAATTCTCCATCCATAATCTAAAAAAGCTTGTTCACCTAGCAAATATGAAGGAATTGCAAGTAATAATGACGCTGTTACCAACCCAACAGGTAATCCCATTTGAGGAATTGCAGCATAAAACGCACGTTTTTTTGGCTCTGCATTTTCAAAGGCTAAGAGAATCCCGCCTCCCCATTTTCCTCCTAAGCCAAAACATTGAATGAGCCGAAATATTTGAAGAAGAATAGGTGCTGCAATACCAATTTCATCATAAGAAGGAATAAATGCAATTGCAAATGTTGATCCACCCATTAGTACTAACGATAATATAACTATAAATTTGCGTCCTAGTTTATCACCATAGTTTCCAAAGAACATTGCTCCAAAGGGGCGAGCCAAATAACCTACAGCAAAGGTTAAATAAGACAATATTAATGCTGCTGAAGGGTCAGAAACCCCAGAGAAAAATACTTCAGAAAATACGGTACCTGAGGCTTGTCCAAATAGTAAAAAACAATACCATTCAACGGCACCTCCAATAAGAGTTATGATTGCAACATTTCTCATCGATTTAGTTGTACTATCTAATTTATTATTTGTTTTCATTTATCTATCCTTCCTTTCTTCATTTTCTAAATATGTAAATTTATGAGGCCCTGAATACGTCGCATTCGTTGGTATTATGTCTACGTAACTTGTCATTTCTCCATTTTCAATTCTATGGATTAAGAATGTTGGATCAGATAAGTAGAATCTATCTCCCCCTTCAGGAGAAAAATCCAATTCAATAAGCATCGCAATGGGAGGACATGTCATTGTTGGAATACCTTTCCATGTAGTAAAACAAGCCCTATGTAGATGTCCTGTGCAAAGGGTTAAATTATTATGTAATTTTAAGATTCTTTCTAGTTCATCAATGTTTCCAAAGGGTTCGTCCATAACGGGCAAACCACTAGTAAATGGGGGGTGATGAGTGAAAACAATGGTTAAAATTTCAGTATCTTCAAGTATTGTTTTTTCGAGCCAAGATGCAACTTTCAGTGTTAAACAGCCCCAATGCTCACCTTGATCAATTGTTTCAACTACGATAATTCTTGTATTATCTTTTTCTATTACGTATCCAATTTGAGGACTCAATTCTTTGTTTTCAATAATATAGGTTGATAACTCTTGGTTTAAGGCCTCACTATTGTCATGGTTTCCTGGAACAATGTAGACAGGTCTTGGTAATCGCTTGAACATTTCGTTCATTACTTTGTACGATGCAACATTTCCTTTGTCTCCTAAGTCTCCTGTGCAAATGTAAAAGTCTGGTTGGTCAGTCATATTTTCAAAATGATCAATAGTACGCATTAATGATGTCATAGTATCCATCTTGTGAAATGATAACCGCCCATCAGCCCTTAAATGGGTATCTGAAAATTGAATAATTTTCATACAAAATCTCCTTTAGTTAATGTCTTTTTTTTATTTTAACAGCTGTTGAATTAAAATATTAACACAGGTTTTGCAATCTGTCAAGAAATATTTAATAAAATTTAATAAAAATATATTAAATATTTAATAAAAAATATTATTATGTACAAATTTTTGTTCACATCATATGTTGGCTATGCTATAGAACCCTCTTCATAAACGAGAAACTGTACATAATCACAGTATCTTGATAAAACCTTGCTTTTTTTATATAATAATTATTGTTAGATTAGATAAATTATAGGAAATTCTCCATGAAAAATAAAAGTAAACCGACAATAGCGCAGATAGCAGAACTTTCTAATGTTTCTCCAGCTACCGTGTCTATGATTTTATCAGGTAAAGAAAGTGTTTCTTTTTCAAACGAAACAATTGAAAGAGTAATAAAGGCTGCAGAGCAACTATCGTATAAAAAGAAAGATTCTAGTAGTAAAATACTCGAAAATACCATTGCTATTATTTGTCCAAATGTCTCAAATCCATACTATTCAACAATCGTTCAATCGATAGAATGTTCTGCAGTAAAAAATAATTTTGATGTTGCCATTTACAATACCTATCGTGATAAAAAAATTGAAAGCAGAATTATCAACAGAATCAAAGAGAGCAATATAAGTGGAGTTGTTTTTGCTATGGCTCCAGCAGAAAATAATGTTAGTCAAATGTTAAATATACCTCTTGTTGCAATTTGTGACAAAGAACAATCACAACTTTTTGATACTGTTGAAACTGATAACTTTGTTGCAGGTGTTACTATGGGGAAATACCTGCTCGAATTAGGTCATACAAATATAGCGTATGTTTCTACTACCCTAAATGAAAGTAATCCTCAACGATTAATGAGAATATCCGGTATAAAAGAGGCTTTTAAAAATGTAGAGTCTAAGAATATTCATATTTATTCAAAATCGATTTCACCAGAAGATGAAAGAAAGAATCTCCATATTGAGCACCAGATCGGATACTCTCTATGCTTACAGTGCTTAGACGAACATAAAGAGGTTACAACCTTTGTTGGAATGAATGATATGATTGCCTATGGCATTATTGATGCACTAATAGAAAAAGGCTACAGTATTCCTGATGACTACAGTGTTGTTGGGTTTGACAATAATTTCCCATCACATTTGCACAATATTTCACTTACAACTATCGATCAGTATATGGATACTCGAGGAAAGTATGCATTTGATTTGTTACATAAGAAAATTACGCATGTAAATAAATCTGAAAGTGAAACTCCATTAATTGTGAGAATGGAATTTGGACATAAATTAATAAAAAGATCCTCAACTAAGGCTCTCACTAGATAGTTTTGTAAGTATTCTCCCTTTCTAAATAATTAATCTAGTATAGCTTCTCTACTGGAGAATCTGTTTATAAGAATAACTCATATATCTGTACACAATAAAAAACAAGGTTGTCTTTTTCATTAGTAACAATAACCCTTTGAAGCTAATTTAAATATATTTCTCTCTTTATTCTCTTTGTTTTAAAGATTTATATGAACTTTGTTGACAAAGCATAAGATAAAGCGT
>CAYJPS010000141.1:0-4664 GCA_964372135.1 uncultured Treponemataceae bacterium
CTCGATCTAAAAATGATGTCATTTTTTCTAATAGTTTGACTTTCTTTAATTTTATCCAGATACGCACAAATTGCACTGTCAGCATGTACTATATTGTCAGAACCAAGGTCTTTCATTTGTATAACGGTAACATTACCATCTTCAAGGTGGTCAATACGTGAACGAAAAGTCACGCCTGAGGTTACTTTAGCAATGTAGCCCAACTTCATATTTAACTGCATGGAAACTCCTAAATGTATGCTAAGATAAATAGTATAGATAAATTGATTGATTTCGTCAAGTGAAAAATGCAGTAAAGGTGTTTTTGTGTTTTTTTTATATTGAGTGGTTGACAGTACCTTTATGGTGATTATTGTTTACAGTAACAAGGTTATTGTAAAACTTAAAACCTTGAAGGTGTGCTTTGATGCTTTTTAATTTAAGTGCCATGTATTGCACATAATTTCAAGCTAAAACTGAGGTTATAATGAAAGAAAATAAAAAGGCTAAATCACGCCACATATCAGAAAAAACACAAAATGAACTGTGGGCAAAATCGGCAGGACGTTGTCAATTTGATGGTTGTAATGTCATCTTGTATGAGTCTCCAGTTACCTTAGAGCCTGTTAATAGAGCACAAAAAGCACATATCCAAGCTTTTTCTGAACTTGGGCCGAGGGGTAAAAGTGAAACTTACGATGACAATCCACATCACATTGAAAATTTAATGCTTTTGTGTGCAGGATGCCACAAGCTCATTGATGAAGACAAAAATGGAGATAAGTATTCAGTACCATTGTTACAGCAATGGAAAAAAGACCATGAAGCAAGGGTACGCCTTGTAACAGGTATAGCTGATGATAAGAAGTCTCATGTGGTGCTTTATGGAAGTAATATTGGTCATGAACGCTCTCCCCTGTTAAAAGAATTAGCTGTAGCAGCTATGTTCCCCGATCGGTATCCTACTCAAACAGAACCAATTATACTTTCTATGGTTTGGCAAGGTCAAGACAAAGAAGCTAATTTTTGGGACGTTGAAGAAAAGAATTTAAAAACGCTTTATGAACGAATGATTGTTCCTGTTATTGAGAATAATATAACTAAGAATTTTTCACTTTTTGCCTTAGCACCAATGCCGCTACTTATTAAGCTAGGTACACTTTTTACAGATAAAATTAACGTTTATACATACCAGCTCTTGAGAGAGCCAAAAGGATGGAATTGGCAAACATTTCCTGAGGGTTTTGAGTTTCTAGTAAATAAGCCTAAAAAAAATTGTTCTCAAGTTGTTTTAGTTATTTCCATTAGCGACGTAATTTCCCATGACAGAATAACAGCAGTTTTGGGTGAAGATGTGTCTATTTGGGAACTTACAGTACCTCAAGAGTTTTTACATAATGACTCAATTAGGCATCCAACACAACTATCCTTGTTTCGTAGTGCCATTAGAAAATTAATGGTAGAAATAAAACAAAAACACAGCAAAGAAGCTCCACTTTCAATTTTCCCTGCTATGAGTGTTTCTTGCTCTGTCGAAATGGGTCGAGCCAGAATGCCCAAAGCAGATATGCCGTGGGTAATTTATGATCAAAATAACGCTGTTGGCGGTTTCATTAAAACTTTAACTATTGGAGATTAACAGATGGATACTAAACAATTAAAAATGATTTTAGCTGAATTGATCAAGAAAATTGAACTTCCACCCCATGCCTACGAGCAAGCTAAAGATCGCTATGAGAGCTTAGGCAAATGGTTCGACCGTGAGGGGTCACTTGTGGCTGGCAATGAACCACATATTTTCCCACAAGGTTCATTTCGGCTGGGCACAGCTATTCGTCCTTTAGATGCTAGCGAGGAATATGATTTGGATCTTGTATGTAAGCTAGGTAAGGGAATCACTAAACATTCTCATACTCAAGAGCGTTTGAAGATAATCGTTGGACAAGAGCTTGAAGCATATCGAAATGCAAATGGAATTCAAGATGAATTAGAAGAAAAGAAAAGGTGTTGGCGACTTAATTATCAAGGCAATCCGCATTTTCATATGGACATTATCCCTTGTATTCCTGCTGATGAAAAGAGAGTGATGGCAGCAATGGAATCACTTATAGAGTCTTCCTTTGCTGAAGATGCAAAAGGAACATGGGAAGATAGCGTTAATATTACAGATAATACTACTGCGAACTATAGGACGCTTGATTACGATTGGCCAGAAAGTAACCCTGAGGGGTATGCTAGGTGGTTTGAAAGAAGAATGCGGTTTGTTACTGGGCCTATCCTTGCGATGGAGTCGGCTCAAGTTGAAGAGTTGCCTACATTTAATAAAAAAACAACTTTGCAACAGGTGGTTCAAGTGCTCAAACGGCACCGTGATGTATGGGCAAAAAATTTAACTAACCCTGATAGTAAGCCTATCTCAATTATAATTACTACTCTTGCGGCACAAGCATATAGTGGTGAAAATGATATTGCTGAGGCATTAGTAAATATTTTAGATAAGATGGGTAATTTGGTTAATGCTACGTTTCCTCGTGTCCCCAACCCTGTAAATCTCAATGAAGATTTTGCAGACCGCTGGGCAGCTGATGAAGACCAAAAGCTTCAGCTTGAAAAAAACTTTTTTGCTTGGCTTGAGAAGGCGAAAAAAGATTTCTATTCAATAGGTTCAGACGGAAGCGTACAAGCTTTAAGTGAAGGTATTATCAATAACATGGAATTATCACTTGATCGTGGTATTTTGGCAACTATTTTAGGCAGTAATACAGATAAAATTGTTGCTACCATTCCTGAAACTTCAGTTAGTACTACAGAAATTCCTAAGCCTTGGTATAGATATGAATAAAAATAAAATCCAGCAGGAGGTTGAAGATTTTTTAAAAATACAGCCAGAAATGAAGCTACGTCCTGTGATAAATGATGAATATTGTTTAGAAGGAACATTTTGTTTTCATTTTTCATATAATTCTGAGAAAATATGCGATTGTTACGAGTTAGAAATCTTAATTCCCATAGCATTTCCAAATATTACACCAGAGGTAAAGGAAATTGGAAATAGGATTGAACGCTTATGTGACAACCATATTGATACGAAAGGAAAGCTATGCTTAGGTTCTCCAATAACTGTTCAAATGATTATTCAAAAAGGGAAGACTCTTAAAAATTTTATAGATAATGTGGTAGTGCCATTTCTTGCTGCCACTACATATCGTTCTAGGTATGGAAAAAAGTTGATTTTTGGAGAACTTAATCATGGTGTAACAGGGTTAGTTGATGACTACAAAAACTTGTTTGGACTGCCAGATAAAGAGTCTATTCGAAGAGCAATATGGCTTTTGGGTACAAAGAAAAGAATTGCCAATAAATCCGTCTGCCCCTGCGGTTGTGGAAATAAGTTAGCAAACTGTACATTTCATATTAAAATTAATGAATTCAGGAAAATTGCTCCAAGGAAGTGGTTCAAGGAGCATCTTAATGATTTTGAAAAAATGAGCAAGTGAATCTTAATATTAAAGCAATTTTTGCAATGTATCGACAAAAATACCCTTCGAAGCAAAAACAATCTCTTGATACGTATTTTGATGATATGGAGAAAGAGCGACAGGGATGGTATTAGTTTGTATACATGCAATATCCCATCTAACAAAAAATGATTTTTACTTATCAAGCAGCTTATTTAATTGTATTAATCTGTAAAGTCTATTGTTAAATTGCACATTATCTTCTTGTCAATTTTGGTCCAATATAAACAATTCTTGCAATAGTTTCAGGTTGTGGTGTTCCTACCATGTGAATGCGGTATTGTTGATTTTTAACTTTACCATGGAAAGGGCAAAGAGTTTTTTTGCCGTCTACCATGAAAGATAGTTCTTCTTCAAAATCTCGTTTTTCATCGTCGGAGGAACCAGAAAAATGTGCCTTTTTACCAGTGCAGTATTTTTGGTAGAGTTCGTGGAAATCTCCCTGATGGGCTTTGGATATCTCGTTAAGCTCCGTTAGCTTTGTGTAAATATCATCCGCTACATTTTTTAAAAAAGGCTGCGATTGCAATTCTTCCAAAACGTAGTCTTCAAAGCATATATTTTTAAGGAAGAGTTGGGCTTTAGTAAAAATATCTTCCCATTTTGTAAATGCTACAAACTCATTCTCAAGATGTTTTGCAAGTTTTTGCATCCCATGCAAATTGGGCACTTTGATGTTTATAGTGTCCGTTTCTTTGATTTCTACTTCAATGTGTGAGAATGTAAAAGTAGAGCTGATAACGCTGTAACAAATATTATTACCCTCAGCGATGTGAATGCGCGCTGCACACTCACCTAAGGCTGTTTTAGAAATATCATTTTTACTCCAAAAAATTGTTGCTGCATCATCTAAAACTCCGTCTTCCGGAAGGGCAGGCGATGAGCGGTCAATGAGTCGTTTGACTTTACTTACAATATTTTTGGTGCAGTGTTTTGTTATAGCTTGTTGAAAATTTAGCCCAAATATCTGACAAGCGTATAGTGCTTCACGGTGTAAAAATGGGATATGCTTTGCGTTGGAAACGGCGCTATGAAAGTTTGTAAGTTCAACGACGTTGCTGTGTAGCACATTGTTGTTTCTAATGTTTTCTGCAAAGGATATTTCATTAAAGAAGAAATTAGCCATAGCTACTCTCCCCAGCCTATAAGCTCATCCAAGTCTTTATC
>CAYJPS010000142.1:0-4491 GCA_964372135.1 uncultured Treponemataceae bacterium
CATGTACTGGCTCAAAGTTTTCGGTATTTTTTAACCTTTCTTGAAAAAAGAAAAAGAGGTACACACTTCGAATATTAGTTTCTATAAAAACTTCTGGTTTATTAAATGCAAAGGTGGAAACAGCACGTGCTGTGTAATGGCCAATTCCTGGTAGCTTTTCAAGTTCTTTTGGATTATTAGGAAACTCCCTACCTTCACGTAAAATGCTTGAGAGTTCAATTGCGGCGTTTTGTAAAAAACGAGCACGTCTATTGTAACCAAGCCCACTCCACATAGATAAAACATCTACTAAAGATGCCTTTGCTAGATGGTGTACTGTAGGATAATTTTGTAGCCAATCTGCATACTTTGGAATAACTCTGTCTGTTTGCGTTTGCTGTAGCATTATTTCTGATACCATTATTGCATAAGGATCTCGTGTTTCACGCCAAGGAAAACTTCGTCCTTTTGTTTTATAATAGTCGAGAATAGCGTTTTGAAAGTCTTTAATACTAGGAGTTTTTATTTCACTCGTCATTCAGAAACAATTAAACCCTTAGAATGTAATTTTTCTAATATTAAATCTACAATTTGTTCTGGTAAGTATTTTGCAGTATCAACCTCTAAATCTACAAATGAAAAATCGTTATTATCAATGTCATAAAGTTTTTTATAACGAGATGAATCTTCAGAGTCTCTCATGCGTGTAAAGTTAGCAATTTCTTCTAAATCGCCACCTTCTCTGTCTTGTATACGTTTTGCACGGACTTCATCACTTGCTAGCAAAAAAACCTTAAAGTCTGCTTCTTTTAACATCCATATGGCTAAGCGAGAACCGAGCACACAGGATTCTTTTTTTGCAAGTTCCACTTGTCGTGTATCTACTGCAATATCAAATGAATCATCTGTTTTTGCTTTTTCAATAATATCTGGTAAGGTTAATCCAAGTTCAGGAGCTAAGGTTCGAAAGGTAAAGTTAATCATATTAATATTAAGCGCTTGAGATAAAAGCGTACTAACGGTTGTGTTTCCACAACCACTTTTTCCTGAAATTGCTATTCGTAATTCTTTATTATTTGGAAGTTTGTATTTCATGATATTAGTATAGCAGAATAATTAACAATTAACAATTAATAATTAATATTTTTTTATAGAATTTCTGAAATTTTTTGAACTAAGAATCTTTTTGCTAGGCAAAAAAATACTTTAAAGGCCTTCGGGAAAAGAGGTTATTGATATGAATCAAACAAACCTCTGTAAAAAAGGTTACAAAGTAAGCTCACAATATTCTTAAATATCTCTTTAATTTTTTTTTGTTTTATGCTATAATAAATTTACGGTTACAGTATGGATGATTATAATAATAACGTTATAGAACAAGGACTTCCTCTCAATTTAAAGCGTGACATTCAAGCTCTTGTAGAAGGTGAAAAAAACAAGGTTTCTTACGTAGATTGTTTGCATGATGAGTTATATGGTTCCGTGAATGCAGACTTTTGGGCAGGAAACATAACCGAACAACAAGCAAATTATATTCGTAATAAGTATTTATTTCAGTAAGGTAGATATGGTAGATTTTACACAAAGTCCTATAAATAAGTTTCGCGGATATGGTGGGGCAAATGGAAACAAAATAAATATCTCATATAATAATGTAAGTTATATGCTCAAATTTCCACCAGCTTCAAAAAAAAATAAAGAACTAAGCTACATAAATAGTTGTATAAGCGAATATATTGCGTGTCATGTTTTTGAGTCAATTGGACTTAAAACACAGCAGACAATAATTGGCACATATTCTGTAAGCAGTGGTAAAGAAAAAATTGTTGTGGCTTGCAAAGATTTTACAGAAAATGGAAAAAAATTATTAGAATTTGCTCACTTAAAAAACACTTGTATTGATAGCGAGCAAAATGGTTACGGAAAAGACCTAGACTCAATATTACAAGCAATTGAAGAACAAGAACTCATTGATACCCTTATTCTAAAACGATTTTTTTGGGATATGTTTATTGTAGATGCTCTTCTTGGAAACTTTGACAGACACAACGGAAACTGGGGTATTTTAGTAGACGAAAAAACACAAAGCGCAGAAATTGCACCCATTTATGATTGTGGCTCATGCTTATATCCACAGCTCGATGTAAACGGAATGAAATATGTGCTTGAAAGTGAAGATGAAATGAGTGTAAGAATTTATACATTTCCACGCTCAGCCATTGAAGACAATGGTCAAAAAATATCATATTTTGAATTTATTTCATCTAAAAATAATGCGGATTGTACAGAGGCTTTAGAGCGAATAATAAAAAAAATTCAATTTGAAAAAATTGACGAAATAATCGATAATACCCCTACCCTTGTAGACGTACAGCGAACCTTTTATAAGACAATGATAAAAGAACGTTTTGAGAAAATACTTTTAGTAGACTAAGAATATGATATTTTTTTCATGCTATTATTGTACCATAATTTATTAAAAAAATCCCTTATTCATAATTTATTAATGGAGATGGAATGTAGCTAAATGAATCAAAAGCCACCTGTCCAGCTAAGTGTAAACTTTACCGTATATGTTTCTTCTCTTGCTTTATCTAAGGTTTCATTTTCTTCCCAAAATGGCGGATAACGAATACTGTATGTCATATAGACATCTTTTGTGCCATAAGGAATATTATAACGATGTGGTGAAAAGTCTAAACCATTAAATCTATCACGTAAATATAACCTTAAACTTATATACTCTTCATTGATGTCCCAGTACATACCAAAAAGAAATGTATCTTCAAATTCTGGTACTACAATTTCATCAAGATCATCATCATAACCTCCTGCATCCCATATCGGATCTTTTGGTCGAATACGCTTACCGTCGGCAATAAGTTCTCTAATAATTAACCCTCGAACCTGCCCATCAGGAATTTTATTGATTCCCTCCGGCTTTATGTATGGAACAGTTAGTATGATTCCGCTATGTTCTTTAGTAACATCTACTTGAAAATTTCCTATGTCAACAAAATCTGTTGGTGCCTCCCGATTACCTGATGCAAAAAGAGCAAAGTTAAATAAGATTAAAGCTACTATAATTATTTTTTTCATACCCATAGTATACATAAATCATATTCTATCATAATATTGTATAGGTTTGAAATTACTGCGAATGATAATACTATTACGCCTAGTACTATCAATTTTATGCCATTTTTATAATCTTTAGTAAAAGCAATAAATATCAGGCTTATTAAAAATCCTATTGCTCCGTAATATAAAATAAAATTAGTAATAGGAAATGAGGAGTGATTCGTAGAACCTGTAAAAATAAAACAATACATCAATAATAGCAAAAATCCAATACAATATATTGATATTAGAACTGTTAAAAAAAACTTCATTTACCATTCGCCTTTGAAGCTTTTCTTAATTTTCTGTACAGAATGAATATAACTATGTTAATACAAATGCTTATAAAAAGTAAAATTTCTACTAGTGGCAATGATTTATTTTCAGGAAAGTAGCCATCAACAAACAGGCCTTTACTCACTTTTCCATCTGCTGTATAAAAAATGCCTTCTCCATGGAAGTAACCATTAGAGAAATTGCCTTCATACTTATCTCCATTTGGGTAGGTTTGAATTCCTCTGCCTTCTTTTACATTATCTACAAAAATACCTACAAAAACTCCCCCATCGTTATAGAGAATTGTTCCCTGCCCTTGCAGTAGTCCGTCAACAAAATAACCCACAGCCTGTGTTCCGAGACTATCAATAAAAGTACCCTCACCATTTAACATGTTATTTTTAAATATTCCTTTATAAAGAGCCCCTGTTGAATATTCAAGAATTCCCTGTCCACTATAGTCACCATTAACAAACATTCCTTCATAGCTTGCTTCGCTTGTAACTAAAACACCTTCTCCATTGTATAATCCATTTTCAAATGAACCTTCATAATATGAACCATCACGCCATTCAATTTTTCCAGTTCCAGTGTAAAGATTATTTCCATCTAGGTTTCCAGTAAAAACTCCACCGTCTGGTTGCATAAATGTTATTGCAAATAAAGATATCGGAAACAATAATATATACGCAATAATACTAATTTTCATTTTCAATGCTCCTAAAAAATATTATGCATTTGTTCTAATAATGCTGACTGCAACGTAGATTTTAATAAAAATTATACAATTTTTTTGATAAAAGAACAAGGACAAAAAAAGCTGTTTAGGAATCATGATTGCTTTTCGATTGCATTACAATAATGCTCATACAGTGCATCTATGTCTTTGGGACATTTGCTTTATATTTACATTAAACACACTTTACCAATTTCCTTTCAATTTTGACGCAAAGAGTGCTAGAGCAACTAGAATAATCAGTTCAATGGCACCTATAATATATCCATAAGCATCATTATTGTCATCCTTATCGTAATTCTTATTTAGTAGATTCCCACCAAAAAACGATACAAGTATTCCTGGAATAATTACATAAGGATAGTATGCATCAGATAATA
>CAYJPS010000143.1:0-4487 GCA_964372135.1 uncultured Treponemataceae bacterium
AATAGCCATTCATGACTCCTTGTTTTCATTTTTTGGGCGACTTACGGGCTTTGCGCATTTTCCGCTATCGCTTCATTCGCGCTTTTTTTCGGGGGCACACATAGGTGCACCCCTTACGGTGGGCGCGAACTGCTGCGCAGCCCCTACAATCCCTGTCGCTATCTAACGCCCAGCTCGTAATTCGTAATTCGTAATTCGTAATTAACATGGTACAGTATTTTGAGACTTTTTTCAAGGGTGTGGAAATTGTGGTCTAACTTTTAACCTAAGACAGCATGGCGTAAAATTTCGTTAACATCTTTTTCACTTTCTTTGCCTTGCGCTTTTAGTGCTTCTAGTACATCAGAATCAAGGTGAATAATATTATTAGCATGTTTATTTTTTCGCAATTTTTCTACTTCATACCATGGTTTAAATTGAGCAAGCTCTTCTTTTGAAAGTTTAGGGCAGTCAGAAAAATCCGTATTTTTAAAGTTTTTTATTTCTTCTAATCGTTCTTGAGAAATTTCGAGTTTTGATATTTCATCTAGCGTCATAGTTTTCATAGTATTCAGTCTCCTCTAGTTTCTCTGCAAGCCTTGCAGAAATAATTCGCATACGCTCATTTCTTATGGTACTAACCACAAAAACGACAATAGTATTACGTATTCTTCCAATCACTTGAATTCTCTCTTCTTCAAAGGTCGAATGCTTGTAGTCTAGTTTTTCAATTCTTTTTTCATCTCTAAAAACAATTGCTGCCTCTTCAAAGCTTATACCATGTATTTTCTTATTAAGCTCATTTTTCTTTTCGTCCCATTCAAAAACCACGGCCTACCTCATAGTTTTATTTTACTACATTCTTTGAAAATGTGCAATAAAAAAGAACCCCCTGTAGGAGTTCTTCCGCTTGTAAGGTTGCAAGCGTACTATAAAACGTAAGGCACGCTATTTTCATACAGAGTATGAGGACAAAAATCTTTACGATACAATAAACTTTTTTACTTGCTGATTTTGTCATAAAGTAGTATAATTACTGTAATGGATATTGATTATATAAAAACTCTTGTAGAAAATGAGCAAGTCCGCACAACATATCATTTTATTGTTCGCCTGCGACAGCGAAATATAACAATTGATGATACACTTCATGGCATTTTGAATGGAGAAATAATTGAAGAATATCCAACAGATTATCCATATCCAAGTTGCTTAATACTTGGTATGGCATTAAATGATTTTTATATACATGTTGTCTGTGGTATAGATAACAACGAGCTTTGGCTCATTACCGCATATAAGCCTACCCTTTCAAAATGGGCTGATGGTTACAAAGTAAGAAAAGGAATATAATATGAAATGTTTTTTTTGCAAAGGCAATTTAGAAGACAAAACATCAACTTTTATGATTGAATTAAATAACTGCATTATTATTATAAAAAATGTTCCATCACAAGTTTGCGACCAATGCGGTGAAGTATCATACGATATTCAAGTTTCAAAAAAGCTAGAAAAAATTCTTGATAAACTAACCCCAATTGTAAGTGATATTGGAGTTTTTGAGTATGAAAAACTTGCATCGTAGGGGAACTTCCTAAAAACCCCCTTAAGGAGTTCTTCTGCTTGTAGGATTGTGAATTTTTGCAAAATAAATCTTGACACAAGAATTATTTCTGCCAGAAAGGCAACCAAACGAGAATTAACCAAATATTACACCAAGCATTGGGGTAGAATAGACAGATTTTCGTCCCATTCAAAAACCACGGCCTACCTCATAGTTTTATTTTACTACATTCTAAGAAAATGTGCAATAAAAAAGCAGTGGCATACTCAGAGTATGAACACCCCACTGCTCTATAATTAGTATCTCATAATTAGTACTTAGTAATTATTCCGCATTGCGAGCCACACGAAAACCGCGACTGTAGTTCCGAGTGCTAGGCGCGTAGCCAGTGCGGTTGGTAACGCGACAACTCCATGCATTGTTTACATGTTGACCACCATGAATAATACGTTCAGAGCCAGTTGTTGGACCTGTAGGGTTATCCGTCTTACTTGTATCATAGGTTCCATACCAATCCCAGCACCATTCGTACACGTTTCCACTCATGTCATATAAGCCTAGCCCATTCGACTTCTTTGTTTTAACAGCCTTACTTCCATATTCTGATGTTCCAAATACTCCAGTATTTTCGCCATACCATGCATACTCTATAAGTGGTTCTAGACCTGTTTTTTCTCCATTATCTGTTCCTGCATAGATTGTTCTGTTGTTAGCTCCACCTCCTGCTGCATACTCCCATTCTGCTTCCGTTGGTAAACGATAGCCATTTGCGTCCTCATTTATTGTTACCGTCCATTTAAGTGTATCTTCTGTACTCAAATTATTAGAGTCTAGGTTTGTTTTATCTATGGTGTAATATGCTGTATAGCCCTCTCTTTCACTTAATGCATTACAAAATTCTACTGCATCATACCAACTTATATAATATGCAGGTCTATCAGCTCCAAGTCCAAACGCAGTATTTGGTTGCTTAGATTTATCAGCAATAGATAAATTGTAGTCATCAATTTCATTTCGTCCCGGCCACACAGTCATCACAGCCTCCCACTGAGCCTGTGTTACTTCTGTTTCCCCTAGGTAAAAATTATTTACCTTTACTTCACGCACAGGTTGCTCATCATCACTACTGCCAACTCCACCAATATCGGGTTCTGGTTGTCCCATACTAAACGTGCCTCCTTGTATATGTATTAAAGGTATTTCGACCAGCTTGATTGTAAATCCAGATATCTCTAAATAATTCTCTCCACCAACCATCTTCTTTGCCTCAGAGCGCCCTTCTTTTATAACTCCAATGCTTTCCAAAACTGCCTTTGCATACACCGTTTTTCCAACAATACTGAGCTTTTTAAACTCTAGTTCAGCCTTGCCATCCTCACTAAGTGTTTCGGTTATGCTTGCAATTTCAGAATCATTGTTTGCATTATGTATACTTACTGTAATTTTAGACACATCGTCTGAGTCAATACTGCTTACACCATTTCGAGAAGATTGAATACTTCGAGTTTTTTGTAAATCACTTGTATCAATACTAAAAACAATATCACTTGTATCACTCACTTGCCACAAAGAATCGCACCCGGCAATAAGTGCAATTACGGCAATAAAAATTGTTACCAATAGTTTAGATTTCATAAAAATTCCTTTTTAAACAAAAAAAGCGAAATTTTTACCACAGGGTAAAATTTTCGCTTTTAGCAACTACGTTTTAATATGTATAGATTTATAACAAATTGAATTGAATTCGCACGAGATTTTTCGTTTTTACAATGCAATATGTTTTTCATGTTTGTTAGTGTAGCATAAGAGGGGCTTTTTTTCAAGTAGAGATTCTTTCACTACACACAGTCCACAGGAACAATAAGCAATTCACTATTATACGCCGAAAGCTTTTCTGCAATGCAAACTACTGCACCGCAGCCCATTTTTTTGTTATCGAGATCGATACTCTTTATTGTTTTATAGATTGGCTTACAATTGGGTTGTGCATTTTTTTTAATTTCAATGAAATACATGGTGCCGTTTTCTTCAATGAGCAAGTCTATTTCTTTTGCGTCTGTATCACGATAATAGTACATAAATCCTTGCTTGCCCTCATTCATGTATGACTTAGCTATTTCGCTTATGGCAAAATTTTCAAAAATTGCCCCTGCATACGCGCCTAGTATAAGTGAATCTAGATTGTTCCACTTTGTTAGGTATACAGCAAGCCCCGAATCGTAAAAATATAGCTTTGGCTTTTTTAGAGTACGTTTTAAAAGATTGTTAGAATATGGATACAAATAATAGATTAACCCCATTCTTTCCAAAATGCCAAGCCAATCTTTCGCCAAGCGTTCATTTATATCACAATCTCGTGCAATACTTGCATAGTTTACAATTTGCCCAACACGAGAGGCAACCGAGGTTACAAAGGCTAGAAATTTTAGACTGTTTATAGTGCTGTCAAAATCTTTTATATCCTTTTGCAAATACGTACTAATGTACGCACTGTAGTAATCTTGCACATTGGATTTTTCGCCACTTAACACAGCAGGCATAGAACCTTTTATAATTTTTGCAAAAACCTCTTGCACGCTAGAAGAGGCATTTAGAGAAAGCAACCTATCCAAATTTGGCAAAAAGGGAATATTCTCTGTTTTCTTTATTTCAGTTTGAGAAAAACCCTGCATTGAAAGTAAGGCTGTACGTCCAGCAAGACTTTCTGAGAGTGTATCCATCATCGTATAACTTTCAGAACCTGTTAGAATAAACTGCCCAGGCTTTTTTTCGGTATCAATAATCATTTTGATGTACGGAAAAATATGAGGAACATATTGCACTTCATCAATAATAAGGGGTGCTTTATACAATTGAAAAAATAGTTTCGGGTCACTCTGTGCAAATGATCGCACTTCTAAATCATCAAAGGTAACATAATTATACCCCTCAGCTACTTTTTGAA
>CAYJPS010000144.1:0-4474 GCA_964372135.1 uncultured Treponemataceae bacterium
ACGAAGATTGGTCATTTTTAAACCACAGATTACACAGATTACACAGATTTTTATTTTTTATGTGTACCACGAAGACTGGTCAGGAGTTATCCGCAAGAATTACGCAGCCTCTCTTGCTAATACTCTTGTATGTTTTCTACTTCAGTTTTTCCTATAAAAGCATCATCACAACACCTGCTAGAGTGAATAATATTCCAACAATTAAAGTTTCTTTCGGTTTCTTAGCTTTTTTTAATAAAACCATAACTAAAGAAACTATCCCTGGAATTAACACATAAAGACCCATGTTTTCCTCCTCAATAAGATTTATACCACACAAGGAAGGTTCTAAAAACTAAAATTCGCAAAGCTTCCTCTACGTTTAACTTCACTTATTATTTTATGACGGTAATACACTCTTAAGTATAAGTAATATCCATAAAAACGTATGTAAGCAGTATACCTCCAAATAGCGTAAAAAAAGCAAACAAACACAGTAATCTGTGTAATTCTTGCGAATATTACCCTCTTCCCTGCTCTACCCACCACATTATTAATTATTACTTGTTAATTACTAATTAATTGTAGCCGGTTTAGAAGTCATTTTACGATTTATTTCAGCAACACGCTCAGGTGGCATCATAGAAAACCAGTTTGAGGCTTGAGAGGCAGCTCCTTCTGCTGCAGCAATTTCGTTTACTTTGCGAATAGTATCTATAAGATCTTGATCATCCATCTCATTTAATATTTCAACAGCATCAGTAGGACGCATAGCAGCAAGATCGCGTGCATTTTGCTCAATGTTTATATTTCTGTCATCGTATCTTCTAACTTCATTATTAAATGTAACTTGTTGCTCCTCTAATGCAACACGCATTTCTTCTAACTCGGAAGCGATTTGAGCATTTTGATCTTCGGCAATGGCTATATTTTGTTCTCTTTGATTTAACTCTTCACCAAGGATATCTAAAGATTCTAAACGTTTTGCAAACCTGTCATCTTCAAGATTTGCAATTAGTGTTAAATCAGTAGTACTAGCAGTAGTAGAAGTTTGTACTTGTAAGCCAAGCATAGAATATATTGGAGCAAACATTGTTCGTGCGTTAATTACCCCTAGATAGTCAAACCACATCATTCCACCCAGTATTAATATTACAATAAGAATAAGCATTGCTAGTAATTTACCAATTGTTTTTCCTGTTGACAAAATAAACTCCTATTAAACTTTATTATACAACATGTTTAGGCTGGTTGTATAGGTATTTTTCTTAAAAAATTATAAATTCAGGTCAAATTTTAGTCCTACTTCAATTGCTTCATTGCCTTTTACCCGCGGATTCCACTCAAATGACATACCAATATCAATTGGATAGCCAGTTGCAAGACTAAAGTTTAAAGCCGAAGTAACGTATACACTCGCTAATACTCGCACATCAAATGTATTATCATTAAAAAGAGTATATGTTCCACCCCCATCAAGTGTTATGCGCTGAATAAAAAACAAATAACTAAGAGAGCTTTGGATATCATAGGAAAATAATACAACATTCGCCTCTGCCCCCCAGCTTGCATCAAAATTAAAGTATTTGCTCATTGATAAAGTAAAGGGAAAATTAACTGTAAACTTTGATGGGTTATTAAAGGGTAGCAACCAAGGAAGATAGGCGCTAACTTTTATTATATCACCATACAAAATTTCATTACTCATACGTATATCAGATCCAAAATATTTTTGTATCTGAACTTGATTTAAAATTGAAAATCCAAGCATGGAATAATAGGATTCACTTGTTTTTCTCGCTCTTGAGAAAGCCAAAGTAAAAGCGTTTTCTAAGGTTGAACCTTCAAACAAAAAATCATTTGTTGTTTGCTGATAAAAGTACATAAGAGAATTTGCAAATGTGAGCCTATTATAATCAGAAACAAGAGGTATAGATACACTTGCAAGAAAATGAGCTGCCCCCGTTTGCACTGATGATTGAGACAACTCAATATACCCTTCAGTATTTAAAGTAAAATATCCTTCGGTAAATACAGATGAGAGGGTCGCAGTAAAGCTCTCACGTAGCACATCATATCCAGTTCCACCACCTAGTAAAAGCCTTTCGGCAGGATCTAAAAAATATGCGCTAGCGCCTAAAGAAAAACCAGTTGAAATATTTGTATCAAAAGGAATAAGATTTGCAGACCCAATAAATGGAATAAACATACCATTAAACATATAATCAAAGGGATTATAAGGAGCCGTAGCGTACAAAATATGTTCACTTTCTGTCTCCTTTTCATCTGTTTTGCTTGTAAATTCTAAAGTGTATGTATTTTCACTATGATTTTTCATCGTAGACAAGGCCCTATGTTCATAGAAACGTGAAATGTATGCAATTGTTTCACATGTAGTTGTAGATGGAATTACAACTGGAGAAAAAACTCCACCAGAACGCTGTGTTTGTTCGACATTAATCGTTATCGTATCACTCATAAAATCTTCAAGGGATATATAAGCAAGCGATGTTTGCTTGTTAGCATTCATTGCAAGTGACATATAGAGCATAGAATCACCTGCGTGCAAAGAGTCTATATCACTGGGGCTCACCTCAGAAATGGGAGAAAACACCTTTTTTATTCCAGTAGTATAGTCATAAACAAAGAATTCCCACGTACCATGTTTTTTTATAAGCGCAATTATTTTTCCATTCCCTACGTCTACAGGATTTAACACAATTGTTCCATAATCAAATGATACTTTAAAAAGTGGATGAGATGTTGTATCAGATAAAAAATCATAAGCAACTAAAGATGAAACTTGTCCTTGTGTTTCTATACCTACAAGGCCGAAATGCAAGCCTTTAAAAGAAGCACTTTCACTATCTTCTTGTGAAAATTGAACTATGATAGAATCTCGCAAACCTTCTTGCGTATGTACAAAACGATTTGTATTCATGTCGTACACTTTACTACTGTTTTTAGCAGACTGAAAACCTGTGGTGCCCGAAACTGTAAGATAGCGCCCATCCTTTGAAAAAGATAAACGCGCCTTTAAATCTGTAGTAAATAATGCTTTTGCATCGGGTACATCTTTATTGTGTGGTACGTAATACACTACATTTGAATACAAATCTTGCCACGCAATGCCATCAATCGAAGAAGCTATATTTAAATAATCGTGTTGATTTTTTGTATTATTAAAAAAATTAATAGGACTTTCATCTAAAGGTGGCACTACAACGGATGCTTCAAATTTTGTCCATGCTTGGTCAATCGATAGTCCATATATTTTTTTAAAAGCTTGTACATATGTTGTAAGATTTATTTTTGAACTTTCAGTCCAAAAGTCAGCGAGTTTTTGTGAACCATGGGTAACATACATATAATCCATAAATGCGCCACCAAAAATATACGGCAAAGATCCATCGGTGTACAATGAGTAAGAACCAGCTATATCTTTCCAATCGGGAAATTTTTGTTCAATTTTTGCTTGCCGTACTACATGCATACTTTCAGAGCTGTTTAGCCTTCCAAAACCGTCCATGCTTTCTGCCAATACTGCAACACCTTCCGACATAGAAGGTGGCATGTCTACACTTGTAAAAAAAGGGGGAAAAAAATCAAGAAAAATATTGTTTTTAATATTGTTTTTTAATGACACAGCATGAATTAATTCATGATAAAACACTGAAAGAATTGTATCATCAAAAACATCAAGGTTTCCTTGAGGCGGTGTATCATAAAGCACAATTCGGCTATATGGAACAAGTGTAAAATATGCATTGAGTTCATCTGTTTTTTGCGTTATTACAACAGGGATTCTAACAAGGTTTTCAACATACAATAAATCTGCAGCTTTACGATAAAGACTATCAGCATGTAATGCGACATGTTGTGCACTTTGTTCTGAACTTTTAGGAAAAATTATATCAAAGTATTCAGTTTGAATTACATAGAGCTTTTCAAAAATCGAAACAGCACTATTGCTTTGTGGAAATATAGAACCTATAAGTACTACATGAAAAAGTAAATAGAGAAAACACAACTTCCACTTACGGAAACTAGGCAATACTTCCAGCAACAGCAGCTCCCAATGTAATGGCATTATCTAATGTAACAATTTCAAAATAGCGATGCTTTTTTTGTAAAAGTTCGGCATTTAAATAACCACGAATTCTACTTTGTAAATTATGTGTTTTGTAAAAAGTTGTTCCGTCACACAATACACTAACTGGCAAACTGGGTTGTGTTCCAGCTTCACTTTTTAGAACCGTAGCTGTTACAAGTGCCGCAGTCAAGCGTGCACATCTGTCTACAAAAGCATCAAGTAACGCAAAAAGCAAATCTCGGTCTTCTTGACTTCCCTTTGCAATAGCACCTCCCAATGCTGTTTCAGTGTTAAAAGGCGTGTAGAAAAATCTGTCCATATCAAAAAGTGTAAAAGTATTTACATCTTGTAATGCTTTTGATGCACCGTCTGAAAACAGTCCATCTTTACAAGCTTGTTGTA
>CAYJPS010000145.1:0-1141 GCA_964372135.1 uncultured Treponemataceae bacterium
TGCCGGTGTCCCCGTTGCGGCGCGCCACTGTCCGTTTGTATACACGCTGCGTGCATAGTCGCCCATGACATC
This sequence comes from uncultured Treponemataceae bacterium, assembly GCA_964372135.1. Lineage (GTDB taxonomy): Bacteria > Spirochaetota > Spirochaetia > Treponematales > Treponemataceae > CAYJFX01. Next base: position 73 of record CAYJPS010000145.1, read on the forward strand.
TAATGTGTAGCGCTGGTGATCCGGCAGAATTATCTTCATCCTTACAGTCGCACCTGAGTCTTGCGCCTTCGGCATACCCAATTCTATGCTCTCATGCGCCTCTGCAAAACTCTCAGGTGTATGCATTTCCCCCTCTATGTACTCCACATTGCCCTTTAGTTCTACTATCGTATTATCAAAATCCACGCTACGCAGATCCCACACACCCGACTCCGAATACGCCACATAGGTCGTCAAACTCGTCTGCACGTAATACGTGCGCAGGTACCACAGTCCTCCACACACCATGAAGGTCAATATAAGCATCGCCGTTAATATTTCTATTCTTCGAGCATTACGCATTTATTCATCTACGCCCTTTCTTATTCGTATCCATGGTTTTTCACATATTCCAGTACGAGTTCGTAGCCCTCTGTCGTCAAATGCAATCCGTCACCTATATGCAAATGCTCGGGCAAACTGCCGTCCTCGCCCCTGAGCGTTGAAGCTATATCTATATACCTCAGCCCCTGCTCCTCTGCTATATTGTATATCCACGCATTCGCTGCGTCAATCTTCTCATTGTTTATGTCACTCTGATTTTCATAGCTATGCGCCACAGGGTACAGGCTTGATAGCATTATCTTCGTGTCGGGGCTCGCAGCTACCAAACCCTCGACCATAGCTGTGTACTCAGCTACAAAGTACTCTTCATCCATAAAGCTTATGCCGTTTACGCCCATATTAATTATCATATACTCGGGCTTCTCACTCGCCATCAGCTCCAAAAGCGGTATTTCCTCCCAAGTCTGCGTATCCACTATGGTCGCTGTGCTCTGATAGCTCAAGGTCAATGTGCCGCTAATCGGTGTCCATATCTGCCTTGTATAATAGCCGTCGGGCAAAATCTCAGCCAAGCGCATACCATTTATATTACTGTCCCCAAAATACACTATGGAGTTCATATACTCCTCATCCATCTCCTCGCTCTCGGATAGGGTCGTCGGCACCTGTGTCGGAGTCGGAGTCGGGCTCGGTGTCGGTGTCGGTGACGGCGTCGGCAACGGCGTCCGTGAAGGCCTCGGCACCA
>CAYJPS010000145.1:1151-4136 GCA_964372135.1 uncultured Treponemataceae bacterium
AAAACTACCATCCCTAACGCCGCTGGCATCAATATTCTTCTTACCATTTGCCCTCCTCCTCGCACATTCACAAACTATAATCAGCACTGCCGTGCCTATACTTATACATAGTCCCACTTCAAACCCTAGGGGAACATAGCTTAATTCTATCACATTCTCACCCGAGTGCAAGTATATAGCTAAAAAAGCATCGCCATAGGCGAAGGTCGAAGCATCCTCCCCATTTATCTGCACTTTCCACGCCTTGCTATATGGTATGGAAGTATACAAGAAGTCGCCTTCCTGTGCCTCTTGCACCCTCGCTCTTACATGATTTGTTCCCAACTCCTCTAGCTGCGCTTCCTGCCCCTTTGCCTTCTCTATAACCTGCGCAAAGAGAGCCTCATCCATGCAATAGAAGTCCACATAGCTTACATAGCCGCTTTCTCTATAAAAGCCAAGCTCCACCGTTACCGTGTCGCCCTGTGCAAAGTCTCCTATATAGTGCGCAAAGTTGCCTGCTTTTTCGATAGACACATCCACGACATCATTACCGTTTACACGTATATCAAAGTCATCGCCGCCCAAGGCACGCATATACGCAGGCCCCGTTGCCGTCGCCTCAAACTCATAGCTTAGTGTGAGCTTTTCTCCATCCGTCGTTGCATGGCTCGCATCACCTTGCACACTTATAACATTTTCCCAAAACTTTTCCGCATACGGTGCATACGTCCAAATAGTGCCCTCATAGGGCACTATGCCCCTTAAGAGCGCTTCTTGATTTTCATAGCCGTAACTGTTAAACATAGGTTCATCATCGCCCTCAGCCACAACTAACAGACCCAAAGCATAGGGGTTCTTATATAAACTTGCCTTATCCGTCACCGCTATACGCTCATAACTCTCAGGCTGCTCACCAACAGATATATAGTAATCCATGGCAAACAGAGCGTCCGTCATAGGCGTATGCCCATAATATCCGTTCCAAAAGTACCTTTGTAACAGACCCAGCTCGCTCATTGCTTCGTTTAAGGCGGCGCTATATGTGGAACTGTAATGCGTCACGCCATTATAACCCAGTGCCATTGCGTCGTTTTTCGTACGCTCATAGTCTTTTTCAAGTCTGTAAAACTCACCGTCTGCATCCTGCTCCGCCACTTCAAGCAGTGGCTCAAGCTCTGCCGAAAACTCCTCATACTCGCCCCATGGCACATAGTCGAATTCCGACCCCAGACCCTTTATTATCAGCGCTCCGTTTGCCGTCATCTCAAACAGGGAAACCACCAAAAACATCGCCGTTAACACTCGTCCACCGTTCAGCTTAACCTCAAAATAGCCCCTACTCGCAAAATAGAGAAAAAAGAAGATAAACACAAAGGCGAAGCGGTGCGGAAACCAGTTAGGCGAGGCAAAGCCGTGCCACAGCAAATTCAAAGGCTCTAAGAGAAAACTGAGGACCAAAAACAGTAAAATTGCTCCACCCACAAGCTGTTCCCTCAGCTTAAAGCGGCGTGAGAAATAAAACGTCACACATAAAAACAAGGTAAGCACACCCACAAACACAGAGGGTGCGCCACTCGTCGTTATAGTTGTATAAACGCCCGGCATCAGCCTTGTGATGAGCTCAATGGGTTCAAAAAGGATAAATGGCGAGGCCTGATTTGCGACATCCAGCCTCGACTGCATGAGTGACAGTAGTGTCGGCACTATCAAAACCGCAGATAATCCCAAGGAGAATATCGTACCAAGAGCGCAAAGCCACAGACGTTTGAATGTCTCGCCCACGCTCAGCCCGCTCTCGCCTATACTGCGTAAAATAAAATACAAAAACGCTCCCAAAAACACCATGAAGCCCGTATAGTAGTTCGACACAAGCATAAGCGTCATAAATATCGTAAAGACCGATATGCCGCCGCCCTTAATTATCCTATCGACACCCACAAGTATGAGCGGCATGAGTATAATAGCATCCAGCCACATGACGCACAAAGAGTACGCCATCACGTAGCCGGATAAGGCCCACGCTGTGGAAAACGCAAGGTACTCCACCCTCATTTTCCCGTGACGACTTCTCATATACACCGTCATCGCAAGTCCCGAAAGACCCACTTTTAATATAGTCAACGCATACACCGCTGTGACTATATCCTCCTCCGAGAACAAGAACACAAAGTAGGACAGAGGGCTCGATAAATAGTAGGAGTACAGCGCATAAAAGTCCGTGCCCATGGATTTTGCCCAAGAGAAAAACAGATTGCCGCCCTCGCCCATGCGGCGAAGTGCGGCAAAGAATCCTATATATTGGTCGTCCATGTCCATAATTAGAGGGCTGCTAACGCCCTCGGGGTATACTCCGTTAAGCGCCCAAACCACCGCAAAAATAAACGCAGGCAGTACAAAGGACGCTGTACAAACTACCGTATCTTTTTTTTCGAGCTTAAGGCTTGTCATGCAAATTATGCTCCCGAACAAGATATATGGGGCGACTCTTCGTTTCTAAATATGTGCGTGACATATAAAGCCCCAGTACACCAAGGCAAAGAAACTGTACGCCGCCAATAAACAAAAACGCCGCTACCCACAGACCCACACTGCCCCAAGTTAAGGCAAAGCTAAGCACAAACGTCAACACTCCACCGAAAAGCATTATAAGTCCTAACAGTATAGAAAATACCAAGGGCGTCGTCGAAAACGCTACAAAACCCTCTACTGAATATAAAAACAGCTTCCAAAATGACCACTTTGTAACGCCGGCCACACGCTCTACATTCTCATACTCCAACCACTTAGTCTCGAAACCTATCCACCCAAAAAGCCCTTTCGTAAATCGATTATACTCACGCATCTGCAAGAGCGCATCCACAACCGGACGTGTCATAAGCCTAAAGTCACGTGTACCGCCCTTTAGGTCAAGCTTCGTGAGCTTATTAAACAGCTTATAGAAAAGACGTGCAAAAAACGAACGTACGGGTGGCTCGCCCTTACGTGTCACCCTACGTGTGCCAA
>CAYJPS010000145.1:4146-4471 GCA_964372135.1 uncultured Treponemataceae bacterium
ATATCGTACATTTCTTTCAGCAATGACGGCGGATCTTGTAGCTCCGCATCCATGAATGCCACAAAGTTGCCTTTTGCATGTTCCAGTCCTGCAAACATCGCAGATTCCTTCCCAAAATTATGGGACAGGGATATATAGCGCACACGTGTATCATGCTGAACAAGTCTCTTTGCCACGTCCAAGGTAGTGTCCGTAGACCCATCGTCTACAAACAAAACCTCAAATTCTGTGCCTTCCATGCTCAGCGCCACGTCCACAAGCTCCCCATAAAAAATCTCCATGGACTCACTTTCATTGTAGCAGGGTACTATTATGCTTATTAAGT
>CAYJPS010000146.1:0-4445 GCA_964372135.1 uncultured Treponemataceae bacterium
AGCTTATGTAAGTTACTTAAGAAACACTGCGGTTCCATTGCCGCGGTACTTGTAAATATTCTATTTTTTTTATTTATATTGCGAAAAGCGTGATCTACACTGATAAGTCGCTCCGCATACATCTTCTTGTAATCCATACTATTCCCCTTTTACATAAATTCGGACTAACCGTACAGATATATTAACATATTTCGACAAGCGACGCAACACGCACACAAAAAAGGCGGTGACCGAAAAAGTCACCGCTTAGATTTTTATTAGCTCACTTGCGTGGTCTATACACTAAATCCACCATACCGTTATACGACCGTGTACCTGAGAGCTCCAACTTGCATTCAGGGAGCCCTTCCTTAAACAGCTTTATTCCGCTTCCCAAAATCATCGGTATGACGCTTATACAAATCTCGTCCGCAAGCGACAGCCTCAGCACCTCATTTACAACAGACGCACCACCGCAGATCCAAATATCCTTGCCCTCCTGCGCTTTTAAGCGCCCCAAAAGTGCTCCTATATCCTCAGAAGTGAAGTGTATGCCCTCCTTGTCCTCATACGCCCTGTGCGTCATAACGTAGCTCATCTTACCCTCATAGGGCCACTGCTCGGGCGATAAGTCCGTCACTATCTGCTCATAGGTCGTGCGTCCGAGTATTACCGTATCCACACGCTCGTAAAACTCTGCGTAGCTGCCCATATTCTCGGGCTCACTGCCGTCACCGCCCAACCATGCCACATCGCCGTCCTTTGTCGCAACATAGCCATCCAAGCTCGCCGCTATATAAATGATTGTCTTTCGCATACTATGAACTCCTATTCATCCAAAGCCGACGCCGCTGTCTCGTACTCCTTCTGACTATCCTGCACCGCTTTTACCTTGGGCGCAAATGTAGCGTCAAAAGCCTCCACATCTTCACGGCTCACCTCGAACACGGAACTAAACTCCGCATAGCCCTTAACGCCGTCAAATGCGCCCTCGTACAATGGCAACGCCATTAGTCCCTTGTAATATTTCCCGTCCGTATTCGAAATATTATACTTCTTACTACCTCTAAAACCATAGGGCTCGTAATGGTAGGGGTAGCCGAGAATGAGCATACCCGCTATGCCCATCTCTTTTGCTTTTTCTATGGCGTGGCTTATGAGCGCCCTACCCACACCACTGCGGTGTAAATGCGGTGACACGAACACGGGCCCGAAACTAACCGTCTCAACGCCCCTGCCCTCCGTGCCCACCACTCGTGAACGTGTGAAGTATATAGCGCCTTGCACCACACCGTCTATCTCCGCCACAAAGCTGAGCTCTTTCACGTAATCGGCGCAGTCACGCATCTTATGCACCACATAGTGCTCGTCACAGCCGGGGAAATAGAGGTTCCAAAACGCCTCACGAGCTAAATTCTCGCAATGCCTGTAGTCACTCTCTCGCTCTAATCGTATCTTAATGTCCATTGCTCCTCCAAAAAATGGTTTCTTATTTTTATTTTTGTTTGTTTTTAGTTGGGGCTTCGCCCCAAGACCCTTGCGAGGGGTTAGAAAACTTTTTTTCTTGTAAAAAGTTTTCTCTTTTCGCACTACTTGCGAAAATTCACTTTCAAAAATACGCTTTTAAGGCAAAGGATTTCGCCGTCTGCGGACGGCGACTTGGGGCGTTGCCCCAAGTCCCCACAACTTTTAATTTGGCTACGCCCCTGTGTTTGTGGGGCATAGCCAAATTTATACGTTTAGTGCGTGTGCGGTACGCTCTGTGTTGCAAAGCGCTTTATGTCCGCTGCGCCCGAGAATATGAGCGGCTTATTGCCGACCTCCGCCACAAGCGTAGGCGCCTGCATTATCTTTAAACTGCGTGCAAGCTTCATATGCTCCTTGACCGGCATCTCCTCATAGCTTATCCCGCTATCTCTAAGATATCCCTTCGCCACATCACAGTTAGGGCAAGTCTCACTCGTAAAGAGCATTATACGTGCATTCTCGTCCACCTGTTCCACAACTGCTGCATCACTCGCCTGTGTCGGTGCTACACTGACAGGCATCTCACGTGAGGCCGCTATATCATACTCACAACGCTCCTTGTACTCCTGCGTCTTTCCTGCGTTCCAGTTCTGCACAGGCCTATAGTAGCCCGTTATCCTCGAATAGACCTCCGCCTTCTTGTCGCATGTCGGGCAGGTGAAGTGCTCGCCCGTAAGATATCCATGCTCGGCACACACTGAATATGTGGGGCTCAAGGTATAGTAGGGTAACTTATAGTTCTCCGCTATCTTGCGTATGAGCGTCGCCGCCGACTCCCAATCCGTCAGCTTCTCGCCCAAGAACGCATGGAACACCGTGCCCGAGGTATAGAGTGTCTGCAACTCGTCCTGTATATCGAGAGCCGAGAATATATCCTCAGTATAGCTTACAGGTAGATGCGAGCTGTTCGTATAGTAAGGCACTCCGTCTTCCATGCCCGCTGTTATAATGTCGGGGTAACGCTCCACATCGTGCTTAGCCAAACGATATGTCGTACTCTCCGCCGGTGTCGCCTCTAAATTGTAGAGGTCGCCGTACTGCTCCTGATAGTCAGCAAGCCTCTCACGCATGTGATCTAACACATTTTTAGTGAACTTTTGGCAGTTCTCATCACTCATGTCCTTGCCTATCCACTTCGCGTTCAAGCCTGCCTCATTCATGCCAACTATGCCTATGGTCGAGAAGTGATTGTCGAATGAGCCGAGGTAACGCTTCGTGTAAGGGTACAGACCCTCGTCCATGAGCTTCGTCACGATCTCACGCTTTCTCTTTAGACTGCGTGCCGCTATGTCCATGAGCTTATCGAGCCTCTGATAGAAGTCCTGCTCATCCTCTGCGAGGTAGCCCAAACGTGCCATGTTCAAGGTCACAACGCCTATAGAGCCTGTACTCTCACCACTGCCGAAGAAGCCACCGGACTTCTTGCGCAATTCCCTCAAATCAAGACGCAGCCTGCAGCACATAGAGCGCACATCCGAAGGCTCCATATCACTGTTTATATAGTTAGAGAAATAAGGTGTTCCGTACTTCGCCGTCATCTCAAACAGTAGCTTATTGTTCTCCGTAGGGCTCCAGTCAAATTCACGTGTGAGTGAGTATGTCGGGATGGGGTACTGGAAGCCACGGCCGTTTGCATCGCCCTCTATCATGAGCTGTATGAACGCCTTGTTTACCATATCCATCTCCGCCTTACAATCCTTGTAAGTGAAGCTTTGCTCCTTGCCGCCGACTATGCAGGGCATATCCGCCATATCGGGCGGTACTGTCCAGTCTAAAGTGATGTTCGAAAACGGCGCCTGTGTGCCCCAACGTGAAGGCGTATTTACACCATACACAAAGGACTGTATGCACTGCTTTACTTCCTTATACGTCAAGTTATCGACCTTGACGAAAGGTGCAAGATAAGTGTCAAAGCTCGAAAACGCCTGTGCGCCCGCCCACTCATTTTGCATTATACCCAAGAAATTTACCATCTGATTGCAGAGCGTCGAAAGGTGGCTCGCAGGGCTCGAGGTTATCTTGCCGGGTATGCCGCCCAAACCGTCCGTTATAAGTTGTCGGAGGCTCCAACCGGCACAGTAGCCCGTCAGCATAGAAAGATCATGCAGGTGCATATCAGCATTCTTATGTGCCGCCGCTACCTCCTCGTCATATATCTCACTCAGCCAGTAGTTTGCTGTTATAGCGCCCGAGTTATTTAATATGAGACCGCCCACGGAATACGTGACTGTGCTATTTTCCTTTACACGCCAGTCCGTGACGTTCACATAGGAATTTACCGTCTCCTTGTAGTCAAGGTAGGTCGAACGTATATTACGTAGCTTCTCCCTCTGCTTACGATATAGTATATATGACTTCGCCACATTGTCATAGCCCGACAAAGACAACACCGATTCTACGCTGTCCTGTACGTCCTCAACACTGATGAACCCGTCCTTTATCTTAGTCTGAAAGTCCGCAGTGACTCTAAGTGCCAGAAAGTCCAACACACTGTCATTGAAGTTCGTGTTAGTCGCCTCGAAAGCCTTCTTTATTGCGCTCGCTATCTTAACGATATCGAACTCAACGCGCTCCCCGTCTCTTTTGATTACCCTGTACATTTCGCTTCTCTCCATTTCGTCTTTTTTCCCAATTCCCATTTCCGGCCTATTATAATATTACCTAACTGTAACCTTGTCTACCCTTTTTTTCATTATGTCCGCAAAATCATCTGCTGTATGTATCCCTTTGATCGCCGTTGTACGAAACTCATAGTCCGCAACTTCGTCCTTTATATAGGCTATGCTCTCACGCACAGCGTCCATATCTATGCCCGGCGTCCCCACCGTCTTTGCATAAGTTCGATAACCGCTTTTCACGTCCATCGCCCCCATATCCAAAAGACCCGCCTCGTAAACCGCCTTCAGCCTGTCCGGATACGTGCCGTTCGTGTCGAGCTT
>CAYJPS010000147.1:0-4417 GCA_964372135.1 uncultured Treponemataceae bacterium
TAACCACACACTTCCAACATCAACTTCGGCACGTTTTACAGGTGGCCTTTCTGTTAGACACTTTTTAAAAACAGTTACAACTCTTAGAACAGCGGGTAAAGGTGAAGGTGTAGAAAAAAGTCTTAATGCCGCAGAACACATTGGAAAAGCCGAAGGCCTAGTTGCCCACGCAAACGCTGCTACGGTGAGGTTAATTCGCAATTAATAGGTAATAATTAATATAACTGCAATATACCTGAAAACGGTTTCATCAACCACAAGATTTCTGTGGTTAGTGCGATTTCCTCAAATATAAAAAAAGTCAGAATGACAAACAAGTTCACTCTGACTTTCTGAAAAATCATAATATGTTGTAAAAAGAATATTAATTAATAATTATTCATTATTAATTATCAAAACTACCATACCACTAAGCTTGCGCCCCATGTAAGACCTGCGCCAAAGCCTGCCATAACAAGCTTCATGCCTGGTTTTAAGATACCTTTTTCTTCCATGTCGAAAAGTGTTACTGGAATTGTTGCAGCCGATGTATTACCATAGTGTTGTAGGTTATAAATAAATTTATCGTTATCATATCCTAAACGCTTTGCTGCAGCTTGAATAATTCTTTCGTTTGCTTGATGACAAACAATGTAATCAACATCTTCAATAGTTTGGTTTTCTTGCTTCATCATATCATCAATGAGCGTTGTAATTTTATCTACGGCAAAATTATATACTGCACGGCCGTTCATAAATAAGTGGCCGTTTTCATTAAGGTAAAGGTGCTCGTCACCTGTTCCATCGGATCCCAAAATTGAAGAATAAATACCTGATGCTTTTCCGTCAGCTTCACTATCTGTTAATTCAAGAAGGGCAGCTCCTGCTGCATCTCCAAAAAGAACGCAAGTAGTTTTATCTGTCCAGTCTAAAATTTTTGTTAAAATTTCGGCGCCTATTACAAGTGCGTATCGCTTCTTAGTGCGAAGCATTAATGATGTTGCCATTTCAAGACCATATATAAAGCCTGAACATGCAGCACTTACATCAAAGGCTGCAGCATTTTTAGCTCCTAAATTCTTTTGAATAACACAAGCCGTTGAAGGAAAGCCCACATAATCGCCTGTTGCGGTTCCGCAAATAATATAATCTATATCTTCAATAGAAACGTTTATACCTTTAGATGCTGCGTTTTTAATAGCACTTAAACATGCTTCTGTTCCATATTTGGAGGTTTTTTCACCCTTTTCTGCAACGCGTCTATTTTCAATTCCTGTGTGCGAGCGAATCCACTCATCAGAGGTTTCGAGGCTTGGGTCAAAATCATTGTTGTGCATAATTTTTTTTGGGAGTGCTTTTCCAATCCCAGCAATTCTAACTAACATAAAAAGTCCTTAAAGTTAAATATTGTAATGACGAAATCATTTAATATGTCATAATAAAGTACACGAAATTACATAAAATGTCAACACATGTATAGAATTTTATACAAAGTAAAAAGATCATTTAATTTTTAAATGACAATTGCGCAAATATTCAATATCTGTTATAATGTCATTATGATAACATTAGTAGCACTTTGCTCAATCGGAGCAGAAAAAATACTTTCAAATGAAATAAAGCTTCTCGGTTATAAACCTTTGGGAAATTCCCCAGGGAGGGTACGGTTTGAATGCCCTGAGGAAGGAATGTTTCGGTCGAATTTGTGTTTGCGTACAGCCGACCGCATTTATCTACAACTAACATCTTTTTTTGCTGAAGATTTTGATGCTTTGTTTGATGGTGTGTATGCAATAACATGGCAAGATTATTTTAAGAAAGATGTAAAAATACATGTAGATAAAGTACGGACATTTAGAAGCAAATTATCTTCAGAGCATAGTATACAAACTATAACTCATAAAGCAATTTGTAAAAAACTTGGATTTGTATGGGGTATGGAAGTTTTACCTGAAACAGGAAATAAGTCAGATGTTCGGATTTACATAGAAAAAAATGAAGTAAGCGTGCTTTTAGACTTATCGGGAAAACCACTCAATAGGAGAGGCTACCGAATGGATGGAGGGGTTGCGCCAATTAGAGAAACTCTTGCCGCTACGCTTTTACATGTAATGTGTTGGAGACGCAAAACTCCTTTGCATGATGCCTTCTGTGGTTCAGGTACAATTGTCAGTGAAGCAATGCTGTATGCGCATAATGTCGCTCCTGGGTTTGGTCGCCGATTTGATCTTGAAAATCTGCCAATATTTAATTCAAAACAAGCAGATGAAATAAAAAAGGCCGAAGCTGCAAAAATTCGAACAGATGTAATGTGTAGGATAACAGGGACCGATATAGACTTTGCGGCCGTGGATAGAGCTCGTGAAAACATTGAAAGAGCTTGTGTAACTGCAGGGCGCGCTTTGCAGCTAATAGGCTCAGATAATCGAATTCCTCGTCCAGAAGTAGATGTTGCAGATTTTAGAGAATTAACAGCACCGTATGAGTCTGGTTTAATTTTGTCAAATCCACCTTACGGAGAGAGGATTGGAACAGAAGAAGAAATAAATATGCTTTATAAAGACATGTCCGATTTAATAAAGGCTTTCCCTGGTTGGGAAATGGGTTTTATAACAGCAGATCTAGATTTTGAATCAAAGTTTGGTAAAAAATCTATCAATAAAAAAGCACTAAAAAGCGGAATATTAGACACAACATTATTTATGTTTGAAAATAAAATAGGAGAGAAGTAATGGGTATTGTTGTTGACCACGAGAAACGTAAAAAAACAATTTTGAAAAAAGCACTAGATGTATTTGTTGATGAAGGGTATGAAGATGCAACCTTTCAGAAAATCGCTAATAAATGTGGAATTACACGGACAACGTTATACATTTACTTTAAAAATAAAAGAGAGATTTTTCTTTGGAGTATAAAGCAACTAACAGAAGGATTAGAAAGTGGCATACAAAAAGTGATTTCTGATACAAAAAAACCTTACGCTCAGAAGCTTGTAGAAATGATGGAATGTATTTTTAATGAATGTGTCGAAAATCGGGAACTTTTCGGTGTTGTGTTAGCATATTTGATTCAATTAAAAAAAGCAGGAAAGGATCCAAATACTAAAGTAAGGCGTCGTATAGTTCGTCTCCGGCATTTATTGTCTACAATTCTCATAGCAGGAAAAAAGGCTGGCGAATTCAAAAATATCAATGTTAAAGCTGCAAATGAGTTATTTTACTCCCTTATTGAGTCTGGAGTTTTTAAACTTGCGATACTAGACCAGCAAGTATTAGAAGAAATGCTATCTTCTGTTCAGCTGGCAGTTGATGGGATTAGCGTTGAAACGATAAAAGAGTAAAGCGGCAGGTTTTCTTTTTGGACGTTTTTCTTTATTGCATAGCTCTAATTTTCTTAGGTTATATCTCGTTTTGTTTTCCAATAGGCATTATGGTTTTTAAGAAGCTATGTGTTCGTTCTCAATATGAAAAAAAATCTGTGATAGACTCAACCTCTCATGTAAAAGATGAAAAAATAATGAAACCTTTGCTTGAAGCAAAGGAACGATGGAGTCAATACCAATTAGAAAAACTTATTATTCCAATATCAAGCTCTGGAGGCTTTGGTTTTTTGCTCAAGGGGAGCAATAGTGAAAACTTGTGTGCTGATTTATTAATGCATAAAAAATTTTCTAAAAACAAAACTTTAGCAATTCTAGCTCATGGCTTTACAGATTCTGCCTCTGGGCTTGCCTACTTAGCAGAATCTTATTATGAAAGAGAAGTTTCAGTTCTTTCACTTAATCTTCGCGGACATGGGGAGAGCGGGGGTTCTTTTTCTGGGCTTGGTAGTTTTCACACCGATGGTAAAGATGTTGCGTCATGGGTTCAATATGTGAAAAAAAAATTTGGAAAGGATGTTTCTATTATTTTGCATGGAGTCTCTATGGGGGGGGCGAGTGTAATACAAGGAGCTTTTTTTTATTCACTACCCGTTGCGCTCGTTGTTTCCGATTGTTCTTTTTCAGATTACTCCACGAATGTTAAAAACCTTGTACAAAATTTTTTTCCAAAAAATTGGTTTAGCACATGGATGATTTTTGGTATTTATAAATTTGCTGCAGTGTCAAATGTTTTTGTAAATGGTTTTTCCTTTGAGAAAAATTGCCCAAAAAGAATTCTTTCATTGTCATCACATACAATTCCGTTACTGTTATTTCATGGAGAAAAGGATTCTTTAGTTAATTCTAAATATTCATATGAACTTTATGATGCCGCAAAAGAACCAAGAAAAATTGTAGTAGTGAAAAAAGCCCCTCATATTGGAAGCTGGTTTTATGATAAAGAAAAATATATGAATGAAGTATTTAACTACTTGCAGGATTGCAATTAATGGTTTAAAATAAAAAAAAGGGTCGCCAAAGGAGGAGGAAATGCGACCCTTTCTAAATAATTTTCTT
>CAYJPS010000148.1:0-4415 GCA_964372135.1 uncultured Treponemataceae bacterium
TATCAAAATCGGTTGTGTTTTCAGCTATAAAAGGACGAATTTCTTCTGAACGACCATGTAAAAAATCTAAGAGCTTTACTGTCCAGTCAAGGTGTGCAAAAATAGCATCTAATAGAGAATGAAGCTCTGTTTTGTTTGCAGCCCACATGTCATGAGGAGTGTCGGCTAAGTGGAATATGTCTATAAACTTTCTAATTTGCTCAAGTTTTTTTGCATTGTATACTGCATTTGTATAAATGGGGGCTTGCACATGGCTCAAATGAAGAGCTTCTTCAGTATTTCTCTTTAAGATGTCTCTAATTTTTTCTGTGCTATCATGAATTCCTTCTAGATGCTCTGTGTTTGCAGTTACCTTTGTTTGGATTATTTTCATTCGCTCAGATATTTCATCTTCTGTCGCTTTTACAATTTTGAAGCTGTTGTGTATAGAATTATTTTTTTCTCCTAACTCTCCATAAAAAGAGATAACAGTATCAAAAATTTCGATTACTTGAGCAACATCGGTATTAATTTTATCAAAAGCAACACCTGTAAGATTTGTGTGTTGGACAGCTTCTGTTATTAAAGTTGTCATGCCAGCGAGTGAATTTGTAATTGTTTGTACTTGTGTAGCTGTTTTTTCTGCTAAACTGCGAATTTCTTCAGCTACAACGGCAAAGCCCAATCCTGCATTTCCTGCGTGGGCGGCTTCGATAGAAGCATTCATTGCCAAAAGATTTGTTTGAGCTGCAACAGAAGCTACGATAGTGATGGTATCTTTAATTATTCCTATATTTTCTGATATTTTAGTAACTGTTTCAATAGTTTGCTTTACTGTAGCAGATGATTGATGTGTGAGTTCTCCAAGTTGTTGAGAGCGCTCTTTTTTTTCAGCAAGGCCTTCTATAAAAGTATTTAATCTCTGAGTTATTTCTTCAATGAGCTCTCCAGTTTGAGAAATAGATTGAGCTTGGTTTTCCATAAAAGATCCATACTCATTTATATTTTCTTGCACAATTGTGTTCTCTTGTAAGGATGCCTGTAGCAAACCTTCGAGGTTTTCAACCCTAGAGCCTATAAAATCTGCGCCTAAAGAAATTCGAGAAGCATTTGTAATGGCTTTTTGTACTTCAGTTAAAAAAACATTTGAAGAGTCTTGCGCATTTATTACAGCAGCTTTTATGTTTTCAATAAAATCGCTTAAATTGCTTAAAATAATACTATTAAGGAGAGTCTCTGTTTTTCCAAGTGAAGGGGTGCTAGTCCCTAAGTTACAAAGAGGGCTTAAATCATTGCTTTGTATTTCTTCTAGGTATTTGTTTAATCGAATTATCGGGCGAACCATTAAGGCCCAATAAATGACCGTTAGAATAACACTATCAATAGCAAACATTACAATCATAGTTGTAAATGAAACATTTAACTGTAATAAAATAATTGGAATGAGTCCTGTTATTATAAAAACTAAAAAACATATTGCTATTTTTGCAATTGTATTCTTAAAAAAAGTATTTTGTTTCTTCATTTATTCAATAATATACATATCTCCGTTTTTTGTAAACTGCTTAATGACGTGTTTCCCTAAAATGCTACTCTAAAATGGTTATTTCTACACGCCTATTTGCTTCCCTTCCTTCAAAGGTTTCATTAGAGGCAATTGGTCTCTCAGAGCCGTGTCCACTTGTAATAAATCTATCGGCATCTATACCTCTCTTTACAAGCTCCCTTACAATTGTTTGTGAGCGTTCTATCGAAAGTTGTTTTTCACCTGTGGGATTTCCTGTTGAAGCACTATGTCCTTCTACTAAAAATCTTGCTTCAGGAATTGAACTGAGAGTATCAGCAATCATGTCTAAACGCCCATATTCACTTTGTGCAAATTCTGCGCTGTCTGGTAAAAATTGAATATTTCTTACAGAAAGACGCAGGCCTGCAGGAGTTTCTTCTACCACCATGTTGTTTGTTGCAATTTGTGGACTAAGGGGAAGGTTGTCTTCTATGCTTGCAGTGTTGTTCGGTGCTGTCTCAGGTCCTTTTGCTAAATTGCCTGAAGTGCTTCCGGCTGTGTTACCAGTCGTTGAAGGCCTGCTTGAAGGAGGTAAATCATTCGCAGAAAAGCTTTCCGTTGCAACATCTGGATAACCGTAGCCTGATGTGCCGCCAAACGAGTTACTTTCACTCGCAGAATGAGAAGGAGTGCCAGTGGCAGAGCCTGTTCCTGGAGCAATGCTTGCAATTTTTCCAAGTGCTGGTAAAATATCTTCTGTATTAATTGCAGGAGGGAATTCTGTAAACAAATTTATACTTCCTTTAAACTGCACTGTTTGCCCATTGTGGTATATAAAAGTTTCATCAACGGTGTCTTGTATAAGAATTGCAGCTCCCGTATCTTTTAACACAATAATATTTGCCCTATGAGAACCATGAGCTTCCTTTAAATCTTTGTCTCCATCAAAGTCCCAGTATGAGCGACCATATCTCGTTGCCCACTCAGCCCTAATCCTGAAAACTTCTTCACCAAGGTACACTTCTTCTCCAACAAAGGTATATTGAACGGTCATTTTTAATCTTGTATAAGAGTCTTTGTTTAATGGATCTACAGAGCGATAAGAATCAGCAACCCATGTGTCTCCAGGTTTTAGTGGCTCTTCAGGAAAGGCAGGAAAACTTCTAAATGTTGGGAAACCATTATCAACTATTGGTATAAGAGTTCCTTCTGGCGAAATAAAAAATGTTGCTGGAATGGCTCCGTCTAGGCCAAGTGCTGTTTGTTGCATATTAGAAAGAGTTTTTTCAGCAACAAAAAAGCTCCCATCAAACCATGATCCAACGCCTGCATTTTTAGATGCTATTAATATTGAATCGCCTTTTAAATCCCTTTGTGGTGGCGCACTTATAGGATGCACAAAGGATCGCACCTCTCTTTGCATAAGGCCTGTGTACCGCCCGTTATCGTATCTTCGTAAATCGGAGCGCTCAACCATCCAATAAGAGCCAGAACCTTCATATACGATGGTAGGGTCTTCTGTCTGAGAATATATTGAATGCAAGAATACTAGCATACATGCACTTATCAAATATAATTGTTTTTTCATATATAAAGTATCGGCTTTTAGAGCGTAATTGTCAATAAGCTCGTTAAAAATAACAAAAAAAAGGTTTTATTTCTTGTAATTTAAATAAAATGATGTTACAGTATTTTTAGGAAGTAAAAACATGAAAAAACAAATATGTATTGTACTCTTTTTTGCAGTAATAATCCTTATGATACCATCTTGTAATAATTTGTGGCAAGTTGGAAGCGGCACAGACGTCTCATTTTTTCTTGATATAAATGCCTTAAAAAAAACCTTAGAAAAAAACAATTCTATGTATAGAGGTATTTCATCAAATGATGGACTGGAAATTACGGTCAGTCTGCGTTACGCAGATAACCAGGGTAAAATAGTAGAAGAGACACACGTTATAGAGGACGATGACAATGATGATATAAAAATTGGTTTTTCCAATTTAGCTATTGTAGGTAAAGAGGTGTTTGCAGAAGTTTATGTAGTTGAAGAAGGTTCTATTTCTATCGGACGATCTGAAGCTAAAAAGATGGTACGTGGAATTAATGTTTTACATATTACAGAACTTGATAGCTTAAGTTCAATAGCAATGGTTTCAGTTTTAGCAGGAAGTTTTGACAGGGATGGTAATCACACTGTAAATTTGAGTGCTTTTTCAATAGGCGAAACAGAGGTAACACAAGGGCAGTGGGAACAGGTAATGGGTCTATGGCCAAATGATGAACCCAATGGTGTTAACGGTGTTGGGGAAAAATACCCTGCGTATTATGTTAGCTGGTATGATGCGGTAAGGTTTTGCAATAAGCTAACAGAACTTGAAATGGGTGAAGAACACCAGGTATATACAATAAATGGTAATACCGTAACTCAAGATATTACAAAAAAAGGGTATAGACTTCCAACCGAAGCCGAGTGGGAATATGCTGCAGGCGGTGGCGGAGGTTCTTCTTTGAGAACTACTTATGCAGGAACATCTGAATCAAGTAATTTGGGAGAGCATGCATGGTATAGTGTCAATTCTGGGGCATTAAACGAACCTGACTACGGAACAAAAGAAGTTAAGCAAAAAGACGAAAATAGATTGGGTCTGTTTGATATGAGCGGAAATGTAAGTGAATGGTGTTGGGACTGGTATGATGATTATGGATATGGAGATAAAACAAATCCGCAAGGGGCTACAAGTGGAGAGAATAAGGTTCATCGGGGTGGCTACTGGAATAGTAGTAGTGCCGCTTTTTTAGAAGTCTCTGCTCGTGCAAGTCAGGATCCTTCAAAGGATAATTTATCCTCTATTGGGTTCCGCCTTGCACGCTCAGAATAGAAATCAATAAAAAAGGTTCAAGAATGATTTCTTGAACCTTTTTTTAT
>CAYJPS010000149.1:0-4385 GCA_964372135.1 uncultured Treponemataceae bacterium
ATGTGGTATGAATGAAAGCATGCTTGAAAATTATACATATCGTGAGTAAACAAAAATCACCAACTTTCCATAATCAGAAAAGTTGGTGTTGTAAAAATGTATATTTAATTGAGATAAATCTTTTTAGATTATCATAAAGGAGTAAAAATGAGCACATCTGATAATAAAAAGACATCAAAAAATATTGAAAGTGTTGTATATGGCAACATCAGTAACGCAACTTCACTTTATGATGATGATAAAATAGTCAATTCCCCTAGAGGCCATGGCTTTGCAGCAGAAAATGCAAACCATCTTTATGATTTATATCACGGTAAGAATGCCAAGATTGTTGGGCATGATAATGCAAAAAATGGTGCAGATCGAATCGTTGATGGTATACAAATACAAACTAAATATTGCGCTACAGGTTCAAAATCTGTAGCAGAATGTTTTGATAAGGGACAATTTCGCTATTGGAATACTGATGGATCTCCGATGCAAATTGAAGTAGCTTCAGACAAGTATGATGATGCTATTAAAGCAATGCAAAGTAGAATTGAAAGAGGTGAGGTTGCAGGCATCACGGATCCTAATGAAGCAGAAAATATTATTCGTAAAGGCAACTTTACTTACGAACAAGTTAAAAATATAGCTAAAGCAGGAACAATAGAGTCTATTACTTATGATGCAGCTTCCGGAGCAATTATTGCTACATGTACATTCGGGGTAACAACCATAATTTCCTTTGCTACTTGCGTATGGAATGGGGATAGCATTGAGATTGCTTTAAAGAATGCTACTATGCAAGGTTTAAAACTTGGAGGAATAAGCTTTGCTACTGCTATTATTGCTGGGCAAGCAAGTAAAGTTGGTCTGAATAGTCTTTTAGTTGGAAGTACAGATGCCATCGTGGCAATGGTGGGGCCCAAAGCATCCGCTGTATTAGTTAATGCGTTTAGAAGCGGGACCAATATATACGGAGCAGCAGCAATGAAAAGTGCTTCAAAATTATTGCGTGGAAACGTAATTACAGCAGTAGCGTCTTTTGCTGTGTTATCTTTTGCAGATGTAACCAGAATTTTTAGAGGTCGTATATCGGGCGCACAACTTTTTAAGAATCTTACTAATACGGCCAGTTCTGTTGCAGGAGGAACAGCAGGATGGGTAGGTGGAGCTGCATTAGGGGCAACAGTAGGCTCTGCAGTTCCTGTTATTGGAACTGCTGTAGGGGGCTTTGTAGGTGGACTCTTAGGGGCTTTTGGTGGGGGCACAGCTGCAAATTGTGCCAGTAATGCAATCCTGGATTGTTTTATTGAAGATGATGCAAATAAAATGTTAAATATAATTGAAGAAGTTTTTACGCAGCTAGCTACTGATTATCTTATTATTGAAAAAGAAGCTGAAAAGATTATTGACTCATTGCAGTCAGAACTTACAGGATCAACTTTGATGGACATGCATCAAAGTGATTCTCAAGAAGATTTTGCACGAACAATGCTCGAGCCATTTTTTATGCAAATTACATCAGAAAGACCTTTTATTAAAGCTTTAGATTCATCAGCGTTGCAGCATAGTTTGAAGTTAGTATTGGAAGACATTGCTGATAATAAAACTGAAACTCATTCAATTGAGAAAACAGAGGACACAGCTGTCAAAGAGATTACACAAATGAAAAGTAAAAATGAACAATTAGAGGAGGCTATTACAAAATCGTTCAGAAAGTTCTATTTATTATTACTTGATACTTCACGCAAACAAATATATTTAAAGGGAAACCCAACAAGCGTTCCGGAAAAAAGCTTTATAACTGCTATTAGTTCATTTGCAAAAGGCATAAAAAAAGAAGATATAATCTTTTATATCGATACTACATTTCTTAAAGCTGATGAAGGGATGATTATAACGACTGATAAAATATATTATAAAAATGATAATAAAAAAGAGCGTGGGAGTATCGAACTTTTAAAAATAGAAAGTATTTATACTGAAAGTAAGTTTTGGGGGAATGTTGTAAATATTGAAGATATAGAAGGACATGAATATCAGCTTGGCCAAATTGCTTCTCTAAAAGAGCAACTTGACAGTCTTGATGATGCTTTTGAAAAATTAATTAAAAAAGTTAAGAAAATAAGAAAAGCATATAACTAAAATATTCTTATTTAAGGCTCCTGTAAACTTTATTCAGAATTAGTAATGCTTGCTTAAAAGGGATTGCTATAGTAATTTTAAATGAAGATGTATTCTTTATTCTGTTTTGATAAGTAGATTTTTTAGTACCATTTATACACTTTTCAAAACCCTCTAAATCGATTGGAGACGGAATATGAAAATTGTTAAAAAAGTGAAAACCCCAGAGGTTGAAGAAAAAATCAATTTACAACTGGATGGGGTTACAATTAATTCCTTAGAAGAGTTGCAAAATAATCCTTCGACTGAATTATGTTTAGCTTTTGAAAATGGTAGTCTTGTAACTTGGCTTCGTCAAAATGATGCATCACACATAGCAGATAAGCTTGAAAATTTAAACAAAACAAATGATCTTGCTGAGAATTTAACTCGTATATGTAATATTTTAGAAATAGATATTGACATTGATGATGTACGAGCCGCCTTACAAGATGAAGTACGAGCAGAAGCAGAGAAGAATAAAAAATTTGAATATCATCGTTTGGATGTCACCAATTTGAAAATAGGTAAGTGGAGTATTGAAAATTTCCTTGATAAACTTGGATTACCAAAAAAATCAAGCGAAGTATATTTTAATGACCAACCTCAAATTTATGCGTTTGATAAATGGTATATTATTTACAGAGAAACTTTATTTTGCTCTGAAAATTTTTCGGACTGGAAAGTCATACAAGAGAACTTACCGTTTCCCTCTACATTACGTGAATCCAATGAGAGAGTGTTCCTAACCAGTAAAGATTATTGTGGTGTTGTTGCAGAGAATAAGCTAAAGCGAATTGACTTACCGGGGTTTCTAACTGGTATTGTTTTTCGAGATATATTTTATAATGGCAAAATGTGGTTTATTATAGCAGGTGACGGTAAAGGTGATAATCATATGGTTGTTTACTATGGAGAAAATTTAGATAATCTTTCAATGTACCATACAAATCAAAATTTTGGCCAATATAAACTTAAAGATTTAACGTTTTGTCAAAACAAATTGGTTGGACTATACAGAACAAAATCTTATCCAAAGAAATATATAGTTGTGAGCTCAAGTGACCTTAAGTCTTGGGATAGTTTTGACTTGAGTGAAGAGAATGGCTATCGCAAAAAAACAAAATATGATACTCCTTTTGTAGTTATTCAAGATAAACTCTATATGGATTCGTTTTATGGTATATATCAATTTTTTGTTGAAGATAAAAAGATTGGTCTTAGTAAGATAAACATCGAAAGATTAGAAGCTTCAGGATTTCCTTGTAAATCTGTTTGGGGTCATTTTATTAATGAACTCATTATATATAAGCACAATGAATTTGTATTACTGTCTGAGCTTTATGAAGAAATACTTTCATTTGATAAAAATCGTTGTTATAAGTTTGCGTTGAGCAATAATTTAATGAATTGGAAAGTAATTGAAGCACCTATTCCAGAAAAAATAAATGGCAATCAAATAGCTTATAACAGTAAGCTATTAGTCATCGCAACTGATAAACATTTTTACACATTAGAACTGTCTTAAAAAGAGAAAATCTAATACATATTATGAGCTACCAAGGGAGTACCCTTGGTAGCCTTTATTTTGCTTTATATTTGTGAATTTTTATTCGTAAAATAAACGTTTTTCTGGTTGATTTTTAGATAGTGGTATTTGTCCTGTTTGTTTTGAATTCAGGTAAATTTCTAATTTAAACTTGAACTAGGGTGCCCATACTGGAAACACACACTAGTATAAAGAATGATATAGAGGACATTCCCCAAACGTGTATATCTTAATTAATTTTAGGGCAAAAAGTTCATAATGGTGATCTTACAAAATATTAAGAAAATAACTAAATCTAAATAGTAATAGAAAGTTCACTCAACATATTCATAAACTCATTACCATGTTTTTCTGACAGAATTTATACAGAGCACTTATTGTAGATGAGTGGTTTGTTAAAGATTACCTATAGTCCCGTGTAATTCATCTGATTTCAAATATATATTACTTCCTTGAAATAATTCCCTACTGTTTCAGACAACTAAATCCTCGGTGTAGCCCAAAAGGTTATATCGGGGATTTTTTGGGTCTAAAGTATAAAACCAAAAAAAGGAGATAGATATGCAAGAATATCAATCACAAGACATCACAAAATTGGCTAAGGCATTATTATCGGTTCAGAAGGTTTTACAGCCCGCAATCAAAGATGCCGTTAATCCATATGCAAAGAATCGTTATGCAAGTTTGA
>CAYJPS010000150.1:0-4385 GCA_964372135.1 uncultured Treponemataceae bacterium
TTATCAAAATCCAAGCAAAGCCTCTTATCACCATTATATGCTTTTAGAATATTTGTATTAACAAGTGCAATATATTTTCTTACCTTGATATTTTCTTCTATACCACGCAAAATTGGTTTGGAAGTGAAATAAATATTTATTTTTTTTTCGGCTAAATATAATATCTGCTTTTCAAAAGTATTGACATGAATTTCCTGCAAAGCTTTTGAGAACTCTATAACTTTAGGTAAGATTACAGGTAGTACTAAATTCATCTTGGTTGTTTGTGTGATAGCAATAAAAGTAGAGAAACTTACAAATACTGCAAGCGTGGTAACATATGCCAATTCACGAGATAGCAATCCTTTATTATAGACATCATGAAAATTCCAATATACTAAGGCAAAGCTTAGTAAACCAACACTTATTGAAACTATTTTTTGAAGAATACCATTTTGCAAGGGGGTAAGTTTATTATTGGCCATATTTTACCTGTAAAGTTTTTATTGTTTTTTAAATACGCACTGCATCAAGACCTTTATATTTGACAATAGAAAGCAAACGCAAAGCAGGCCCACCGGGTTTTTTAACCCCACGTTCCCAATCAGATATAAGATTTTTTGAAACATTTAAGTATCTTGCAAAGACAGGTTGCGAAAGCATTTCTCTTTCACGAATACTGCGTATTTCTTCAGGTGAAATTGACTCCACAGGGGCAAGGCAAGATTCATCAAATTCTCGCATGGTGACTTTATCGATAATATCATGTGAATAAAGATCTTCTGCCATTTCGTGAATGGCTGCACTTAAATCACTTTTATATGTTTTAGTCACGATAATCCTCCAGTTTATACATTATTTAAAATTTCTTCAATTATTCCGGATTGTATAAGTCTAGTTAATTCAGAATCTGTCATGCTAAGGTAAATTTTAGCCAGTTTTTTAAGATCTGCTTTTTCTTTTGCCGAAATATTTGCTTTATCCGATTTTGTAAAAGCATATAAAAAGAATGAGCGATCTTCGTGTTTAAAACAAATTATTACCCGATAGCCACCTGACTTACCACTGCCTTGACGTGGAATACGTTGCTTATATAACCCTGCACCTAGGTCAACATCATACTTTCCTAGCTCCAGTTGTTTAATTACATCACGCAAAGTTTCATCTGCTATGCTTTCCTTAAGCGTAAATCGCGCAAACCCTTTGGTCTTAAATATTCTCATAAAATCATCTTATATCACACTATGTGTTATGTAAAGTAAAAAGTGGTATATTTTTTTATCTTCTTTTCAAACATTTACAAGTAGAAGTCCATCTTGAAATCTATTCAGTTTTTTCTTGGCCACATAAAATCACCATGCTTTTATATTGCACTGTTTGTACTTCTTATACCTATGCTCTTCGGGCAAAATTTTCCAATTTATATTGGTGAGCTTGAAATCTCTAGCGTATTGGTAAAAAATCATTTATCGAGTAGGTACAAATTCAATTTTAAGCTCCATACCTAAACCCTTTGCAAGTTTACAAAGCATTTTATAGCTTGGATTGGCTTTGCCGTTCTCAATTCTGCTAATATCAGAACGACTTACTCCAGATTTTTCAGCTAACTCTTGCTGTGACATTTCAGCCTTTATGCGAGCGTCGATAGTGGCTCTGATTAAAGCATATTCAGGTTCAAGTTTGTCAAATTCTTCTTTTACTTCTGGGTCTTGTACTAATTTATTTTTAAATTCTTCTAAGTTCATACACTCTATCCTCATATTGAAATGTTTTTGGGTGTTATTTTAAACATTGCTTTTGATAATTTTGTTTGTATTTTTTTGCTTTTTGTATCTCTTCTCTAGGCGTTTTTTGTGTTTTTTTTACAAAACCATTGGTTAATATTATGTTTTTTCCATCGTAAAAGAAATATAAAATCCTAACAATACCATCAGGTGATTTTACCCTAAGTTCAAAAATTCCATCTTCAAGAAACTTACTGTGTGGCATACCAAGTGCATTTCCATACTCTGCAAGAAGTATAAGGATTGAGTTATTTTAGCTTGCATTGGCTTGGATTGCTCCAAGATAAACTCTTCAACAGGAAATCTGTCATTCGGGGTTTGGTAAAAGGCAACTTTAAAAATTGACATAGTTATATCCTAAATCAACAAACGGTTACAAACTTATCATACAAAATACCCTCTTAACTTTTGTCGTTTATACTGCAACCAACTCTTCTGTATTAATATAGTGCGGTATATCGCACATGTCAAGTTTAAAAGTATTTCAAAAATGATGCTAATTTAATGCGTGATAATTTATCACAGTTTACATATTAATCAAAACTATTTTTATAGTTTGATATTTTTCATTCCTGTTTAACACTCATTTTTCCAAAAACAGATGAAGCAACATCGGAGGCTTTGCGTAAAGCATCGTCATGTAAGTGAGCATATCTCTGTGTCATTTGAGGACTTGAATGAGTTAGTAATTTTTGCAATTCATACATGGAAACTTCACCTGAACTGGCCAACCATGAAGCAAATGCATGACGTAAACCGTGTAAAGGACGGAAGTTTTCTGGTAAACTTGCTTCTTGCTTAATTTTCTTTAGAAAACCTGTGATATTTTCACGTGGTTTGCCTGTGCTAAAATTTGCAAATATATATGAACTTGTACCATGTTCTACATTTTCCAAAATAGCTCTTGCCTCATTATTCATAGGAATCACTTCGGTTTTGCCTTTTTTGGCAATATCACCACGCAAAGTGATAAAACCACGTTCAAAATCTACATCTTCCCATTGTAAATGGAGTAAGGCCGAACGTCGCATACCTGTAAACAATGCCAATCGCACCAAGGAGGCTAGATTTTGATCGTCTTGTAAAGCAAGCACTTCCAAAAGTTTTTTTATTTGGCTTTGAGTTAAATTTTCCGTAACTTTATTATCTACTCGAGGCATGGTTAGGTCTAAACGTCCTGGCAAAAAATCCACATATCCTTTACGCAAAGCAAAGTTTAACATGCGTTTTAAAAGGGTGAGAACGTGCTTAACCGTTTGTGGAGATTTTCCTTTTTTTTCTAAATTTTTACGTATCTTGTCAATGTCTTGGCTTTGCAAATCCAAAATAGTTTTATGGCAAATATAAGGTGCCAGATGTAGATTATAGCGTGTACGATCGTCATCAAGACTGCGAATTTCTCGCCTGTCATCTGCAAAAAGCTCCCAAAGACGTTCAAATGTATATTTTGATTCTTGCTCAACCTTGGCTTTGCGGATAAATTCTCTCTTTTCAGAGTTAGTTGCCTCCTTGCCTTCTATCCGATTCCCTCGAATGGCAGAAGCTTTGGCGGCTGTCATATTATCACGATATTGTCCACCGACTTTTTCTTCAATCAGTTTGCCTTCCTTGCGATAACGAATATAATAAACCTTTTCTGACCCCTTGCCGGTTGCCCTTGAAACTTCAACATAAAATACACCGGCATAACCAACAGCGGAAACTCTTTTTCGACTTGCCATACTTTGACCTCACATAATAACTTTTACAAAAATTAGCTGATTTTTGCCCCATATTGATTGTGTTTTATGGAGATTTATCATTGCTACTCAATGATATTCAATCAACTATATGCCCCACACTATGCCCCACATTTAAGACAAAGTCCAGTCAAAGTTAGCGGCTTTCAAAACAAGATTTTTTATGATAATATACTGAAATATAAATAACTATAAAACTGGGGCAAATCATGTCAAAGTATTATCTTCGGCCTTTCACGCCGTCAACAGGGGTTCAAATCCCCTTGGGGACGCCAATATTTTTGGTATAATTCAGAAAACCTCTTAAAGGAAGCTTTAAGAGGTTTTTTGTGTTTAACTACCTTTACTCCTACCCTTTTAACATAAGCCCGAATTGCTTACTTGCAAGGTCTAACTTTGCATGTTTGCTTTCGGGCTTTTTTTGTTAATTTTAATTTTTATTAATAGGCAAAATTTGTGATGTTATTACAGAGTATTGTAAAGATGTTCAAAGATTTTATGACAGAGGATATGACAAAAATAAATATAGCTGTATATATGATAAGACTGTAATTTTATTAAGAGATACGTATTTAAAAGTAGTTTTGCAAGGAGTTTTGTAGTGAGTAATACAGATGTTGAATAACAAACAGCAAAGAATTTAATTTGTTGGTAATCAAGCAAAATGTGAAGATTATTAAATTTGATGAAACAGCTTCGGCTGTCTATGCACCGTGGTGGGTGTATACTGATGAGTCAGCCACTCAAAATTACATCTGAGGAAGCCCTATAGAGAAAATACAATGTTCAAGAAAAGCGAAAAGCTCATGATTGCCGTCATGAGCTTTACATAGAGTAATTCATTTACTACTCCTAATTGTTTAGGAACTAAAACAATGTAATT
>CAYJPS010000151.1:0-4379 GCA_964372135.1 uncultured Treponemataceae bacterium
AGAATTACACTCGTTCTCTAATTCTTTTGAACTTGTATTTCTAAGAGTTATTTTTCTATTGTTACTCATACGCTACACTCCTATATTTCAAAAATAAGTATTCTAATTTTTTTTACATAGGAAATTATAGCATACTTATGGGGTAAACTCAACATACGAAAGTGCATATATAGGGAGTTTTATTTTTATTGAAATATTGTGAAGTGCAGTATATTACACAAAATACCTATTAACTTCTCTGCTTTTTTCGAGATTTTTTATGTTCATACATTCGGCTGTCCGCAATGTCAATTAATTCAGAAGCTGTAAGCGTTTCGTTTTGATGTTTTATTGCAACTCCGTAGCTTATCGAAGTTTCATACTCTTTTTTATTTTGTTTACTAATTTCAGAAACGGCATTACAGCATTGAACCATACTTCTTGCAATATTTTCTTCATGAGGATTTTTTCCTAGTACAAGGATTTCATCTCCCCCATATCTACAAACAATATCTGTGTCAAAATAGTCTCTAACAATTCTAGCAACTGTTTCAATATAAAAATCACCCTCATCGTGTCCAAAAACATCATTAACTATTTTTAATTCGTCCAAATCTATAAAGGCAACAAAAACCGATACGTTTTCCTCTATCAAGTTTTGAAGTATAGTTCCTCCATATTCTCTTGTAAAAAGGCTCGTCAATGGTTCGTGTATTGCTTCTTTCTCTAAACTGCGTAAATTTTTTAAGTCTTCTTCATTTCTCTTCTTTAACTTCTTAAAAGTTTCAGTGGAAATTCTAAGCTCTGCCAAGTAATATGCAAACAACATGAAGACTGTAGCGCATCCCAAAACGGTAATGCCAATAATAACATATAAGTATATTAAGTTGTTACTGGGACTGTTAGAACTGATTGTCAAATTAGTGTTAAACAATACTCCAAGTATTATTGAAAACATAATATTTAAAAATGTAATATTCTTGTTATCGGCAAATATCGTATCAATCGATTTTCTAGGCAAGATGTGTTTACAAAATCTAACAGCTATAACAGAAGAAATAAATGTTATAATTGCCGCAATAGCTTTTTGTTCTGGAGTATGCACAGCATTAACTATATTATCACCAGCGAAAAGTGCCATACCTGAAAGAATTAAAAGCCGTTGTGCAAATAAACTCATAGTGAATGTTACCATTATAAAGAGGTTTTTATAAATACTTGTGATAAACAACATTTTTGTTTCAATAAATAATATTCCTGCACATAAGATTATTGCATAGGATTCGTACTCAATAGGAATAAAGAGTATATACGTTACCCAATATACAAGGTTTATTATTACCATTACCAAAATTGCTTTTGATGAAAGTTTGTTTTTGTTAAAAATATACACGATAAAAGACAATGCTGAGTGGCAATACGCGAAAAAAGAAATAGCAAATATCACTATCAATAGAACATTCATATCGATACCTTCTTTGCATTTTTATAAAATGTTTTTTTGTTTTTTCTCATATCTTCATCCGCAACAGCAATAATATGGTTCACCCCATTTTGCCGAACATCTTCGTCTACTAAGACAGAGCCGATACTTGCAGAGATAGTAAAGCTTTCAAGTTTATTTTGATTTTCAATATTACGAACTATTCTAGACACAACATCGCTAAAATCTTTCTCTTGCAAGTCTGCCAAGATAACCAAAAATTCATCTCCCCCAATTCTTGCTACTATATCACATTCACGCACGGCAAAAAGCATGGCTTGGGCAACTTTGATTAGTAATTTGTCACCTACTCTATGACCAAAATTATCATTCGTATATTTCAAGCCATTTACATCCACAAACAGAACATAAAAAGTACTTGCGTTAGTTTTGTCTTCGCACAATTCTTCTAGTTTTGTAAAAATGTATCTACGATTAAAAACACCCGTTAAGTCATCTTTTTCAATCCTTGTAATTAAATCATTTTTTTGTTGGTAAATTGTATCGTGCTCTTTCTCAGCCTTATCAGAATTGCGTTTGAAATGACTTGCTTCGATAAGGTTAATTGAATAAATTAGCAATAAGTAAAAAGCCGCTAAAATTGCAGCTGATATAGTGAGGGTCAATAATACATGTGCTACTAATGGCTCCTCTAAAAAAATCAGTCCAGAATGAATAAATTGAAACACTATGGTTAGCAAAAATGAAACAAGTAAAATAACTGAATATCTGCTTTTTTTCGTTGCCTTGCGTACAGAGGAAAAATTTACAGACCGTGATAGTATCAAATGATATATGCTCAGTATTGCACATAAAATTAGTATAATAATTCGAAAATAGCTCGAGTTAGTTATAAAGCGTACTGGAGCGACATTCAAAACAAAACTAGTTAAAATAATTGAGATAGAAAAGAATGTCGCAAAATGCAACACAAAAAAAGATGAACAACAACCAGCTTGAACGAAGTCTGCTTTTGAAATTAATTTAAACTCTGCAACCAATACAAAAAAATATATCCCAAAGATTACAAAGTGAGGTATAACAAGGTATTGAAACACAGAAAACAATAACGTATTTAGTAACGACACAAAAACAAGTAACAATCTGTTATTAGTAGCATGCGACAATACCTTTGTTGCAAAAAATATTAAAGACAATTGGTATATGAAAAATGCTACAATATCTATAATTATTATTAACATGTTGCTATTAGTGTTCATTCTAGAATCTTCCTTAAATTGACCCTTTTATTGAATTGCATTACACAAAAAAAAGCCAAACGTTTTTTTCACTGTAGCACTGAGATTATGTAATTATTGCTTGTGATACCATACTTTAATAAACTATGTCCTGTGCAGTATCAATAAGCTACTATCATAATAACATATGATTCTGAATTACACAATATAGTAAATATGCTAAAATAGAATATCATACAAAGCAAAAGTTTTTCACCACTGACGTAATTCAATAACAAATCTCATGGAAAATGTAATTTACAACAAACTTCGAGTACGAGTCTTTTAAAAGAAAAAATCATTGACCAGCACGATACTTTCCACTATACTCTCACTATGAAAACTATAGCAAAAACCATATTATTTTCACTCGCCCTACTCATTACTTCATGCAATGAAGATGGAATGTCACTTAAAAACACCTCAAATACAACAACTGAAATTTCCACTAATAGCTCAATAAGTCATTATATTACCGAGCAATACGCTTTCAATAGAGAAATACCATTCCCGAATACTGATGAAGGAAAGACAAGTGTAGATTTTTTACTTGAAAAAGTAGAGTTTTTTCCGAAATCAGAGAAAACACTAGCACTCAATGGGATTCTAGAAGAAAAGTTTAATTCAGTAGTGTCAGAAGCGCAGAAAGCCTATATCGACGCCGAAACCGTAATTGAGGACCTTGGATATGGCAGCATCGCAATAGCCTGTGAAATGAAAGTATCCGTACCTTATATTGATGAAAATATTGCATCTCTTTCAACCAATACCTACTGGTATACAGGGGGTGCTCATGGAATGACAATTATCGATAATAATACCTATAATTTAACAACAGGTAA
Source organism: uncultured Treponemataceae bacterium (assembly GCA_964372135.1). GTDB lineage: Bacteria > Spirochaetota > Spirochaetia > Treponematales > Treponemataceae > CAYJFX01. The sequence continues at coordinate 3,543 of CAYJPS010000151.1, forward strand.
AAAAATTACACTTGCTGATATTTTTGTGGATGCAGAAAATCCAGAATTAATACTGTTGATGCACGATAAACTATTAAGCGTAAGAAATAAAGAACGTTATTTTGACTTTGTTACAATTCGATTACACGAGAACTTTATCATCCAAGATGGAGGATTGCAATTTACCTATAACCAATACGACATTGCACCATACTCTGAAGGTATTACTGATATCCATTTTACCTTTGATGAAATACGCGAATTTTTAACAGAAGATTCCCCAATGGGTCATTTGTTCTAAAATGTAATAGTTAGTATACCACCGAGATTGGTCATTTTTTAACCACAGATTACGCAGATGGCACAGATTACAGCTACTGCACATTTTAACTCCCTACTATCTACGCCCTAACAATTCGTAATTAGACATTCGTAATTTGCTTAATTAATCCCGTACAATCATCAAGCTATGTGCTTGGAACTTTGGCATAAATTGCTTAAAGCTGCCGGTTTCAAATTGAACAGTTATAACATACTCATCATCGCCTAAGTCTTCACCCTTTGTCGAAGAAATATAACCGTAACCCCAGTCATCATGAAAAATCTTCGTTCCCTTTGCCCATCTTTGCGCAAGCTCGCTTTTTTGAGCTCCTACTTTGATTACACCACCTTGGCCAAAATCTGGTGGGGCTTCACCCATAATATCAATAGATGAAGAATCTATTTCATGTAAAAACGGACTTGGTCTCATACGGTCGGTTTTTCCATACATGCGGCGCATTGCACAAGACGTAATGTAAAGCTCATCCTTTGCCCTTGTTGCCCCAACATAAAAAAGGCGTCTCTCTTCTTCAAGCT
>CAYJPS010000152.1:0-4348 GCA_964372135.1 uncultured Treponemataceae bacterium
TGCGCCGGCATGGTTGAGGCTTGCTCTGTTCTGTCAAAATAATCTTGATAGGTTGTACCGCTATCTTCTTTGTCCTTTGCAACTTTAGAATGAAGTTTGGCACTACGCATAAAAAGCGCACGTAAATTTTTACGGCTTTGTAAATCTTCAGAGATATTTTCGGCGATAATATCGCGAGCACCCGCAAGAGCGCTTGCAGTATCAGCCACACAAAGGGATGGATTGTCCTTGGTAACTACAAAATTTGTCGCCAATTGTTCAAGCATTTCTGCATCTTTGGTGTTGGGGTTTTGTTTTATAATATCCATAGCAAGGGGGAGTAATCCACGCTCCTTTGCTTTGGCTGCACGGGTAACACGCTTTGGTCGATAGGGTAAGTAAATGTCTTCCAATATACTGAGGTTTAGAGCTTCTAAAATAGATTTTTCCAAAGCTTCAGTGAGTTGTTCTCTTTCTTTTAGGGCAGATAATATGGCTGATTTTCTGGCATCAAGAGTGCGAAGACGGTCAAGGGAATCTCTAATCTTGGCAAGTTCAAGTTCGTCAAGTCCGCCTGTCATTTCTTTGCGATATCGAGCCAAAAAAGGAATGGTTGCCCCTTCATCCAATAAGGTGATGGTTTTTGCAATATGTTGTTCAGGAAGAGATAATTCATCAGAAATACGTCTAGAAAGAGATAAGGACATACAAACCTCATAGTTTAAATTTTATTATGCATTTTGATGCTACTAAAAGTACATATTTTTTACAACTCTTTAATTTAGGAATAAAATATAAAATATTTATTTTTATGTTATTTTTAGAATTCTATTTGACTAAAACCGGAAAGTTTTATATTCTGAGTTAAAGGTGTATTTTATTTGTTTGCAAAATGATTAATGGACATGCGTAGAAAGGTTTTTCATTATATGAAAAAATTTATTATAACGAGACTCATTTTAGTTGTATTTATCGGTACTTTAGCAGTTATGGCTTTAAGTGCGTCTCTTCTATTGAAGTCTGCAGAAGATAATTTTAAAGTAACTGCTCAATTGCAAATAAAGCAAATTATCGAACTTTTACAACAAAACTCTATTGAAATAGATAGGCTAAAAGAAGATCTAAACGAAGATTTCTTTATTCGTACGGAAATGCTTGATTATATTTTGCATACTAATCCGGAAGTGTTACATAATGTCCCGGAAATGCAAAGAATTGGTAAGCTTTTACAAGTGGATCAAATTCATATTTTTGATAAAGACGGGGTAATTTTTGCGGGAACCCTACCGGACTTCTATGGCTTTACCTTGCGAGACGGGGAGCAGATTGCTTTTTTTCTCCCCATGCTTGAAGATGAAAATCTGCGATTGGCGCAAGATGTGACAGTAAATTCAGGTCAAAATAAGGAAATGCAGTATTTTGCCATTTGGAGTGAAGATAAAGAATATATTGTTCAAATCGGTATCGACCCCACAAGACTTTTAAGGGCGATGCAAGAAACTGAGTTACAATATATCTTTTCTCGCTTGGCGCCTTCTCCCAATGTAACTATATTTGCTTTAAGTGCAAAAAGTAAAAATATCATCAGCTCTACAAAAGCAAGTATTATTGGGAAAAATATTGATGACATTGAAATAAACACAAATATTTTTAATTCAGCGGACACCATAATCGGGAACAGTTTTCGATCACGGATAGAAGGAACTGTCGGGCAAAGCCTTTTTCAGTATACTGATGAGTTGATTATCGGAGTTTTTGAACCAAATAGCAGTATTTATAAATTTGCTTTTTCCAATATCATTTTCGTTATAATAAGTTGCCTCTTGGTAGGTACACTTCTTATGATTTGTATTTATTTTATGCTTGACCGAGTTGTTCTCAACAAACTCTTTCAGCTAAGAGATGGTATGAACAAAATTACAAAAGGTGATTTTGAGTACAAGATGCAGGTTCAGGGGCTTTCGGAATTTGAGAGCTTAAGTCATAATATTAACTTGATGGTGCAGAGTGTTATAAACTCTTCAAGGAGATTTTCTACAATTTTTCAATATGTTAATCTCCCTTTAGCTGTATATGAACATAGGGCTGATGTTATTTACGCAACCAGTAAATTGGGAGAAATTCTCGATGTTTCTATGGACGAACGAGGTGAAAAAATAGCTGTTCCCCAATATTTTTTAAAACGTATTCAAGAAATTATGGCAAAGCCTTATCTTGAGGAAGATGTGTTTATTTTTGAACACCGCGGGAAAACCTCTTATCTTAAAATAAAGCTTTACAGCGAGCAAGACAGTGATTGGGGGATAATTCTTGATATCACTGACGAGATAAACGAAAAGCAACATATTAAATTTGAGCGTGATATGGATTATCTTACCGGTATTTATAATCGTCGCGCTTTTTTAGAGCAAATTACTACCCTTGTGGAGCAACCCGATACCTTAGGGAATGCAGTGTTACTGATGCTTGATTTGGATAATTTGAAATTTGTAAACGATTCATGGGGTCATGCCTATGGAGATGCATTTATTACCAGAGCGGCCGAGGTGATTAAAGATTTTTCCTTTGACGGAAAAATTACAGCACGCCTCAGTGGTGATGAATTTGTGTTGTTGCTTTATGGGGATTACTCTTACGAGGAACTTGAGCAAAGTATACAGGATTTACATCAAGTCTATAAAAACACCTTTATTGAAGATCCCAAAGGGGCAAAATACCCTGTTACGCTTTCAGGTGGTTATGTTTTTTGTCCAAAGCATTCTTCGGAAGTGAAGGAATTGTTACAACTGGCAGATAGTACCATGTATAAAGCAAAAGAAACCAATAAAGGTTCCTTTTTGCCCTATGGTAGTGCTCAATAAAATTTGTATTGAGGCATTTCAATATTACTGTGTTTACTGTAATAACAGCAATCATTTTGTATGTATTGGCATTATTAAAACTATTTGGCATGTCCCCTGTTTTTGTATTATAAAGCAGGGGATTTTTTTGAGGCAGCTTCAATAAGCCTTGAAACTGTTTTAAAATAAAATGACATTCAAAGCCTGAGTTATTTTTTTTTACACTTTTCAATCTCGCTACGCTCATAATGAAGTGTTTAGAATATTGTTAGAGTATTTTTAAATGAAGTGTTTAGAATATTGTTAGAGTATTTTTATTGGAAGAGCTCTAAGGAACACACCACGTCATTTCAATTCTTTTTAAATCTAAAAATATGATATAATAAAAAGCATACTTTTTTAAAATTTACCCTTCCCACCAAGTACCAAATTAAAATGACATGCCTGAGCAGCTCATAAAAAAAATCTCTGAGAGTAGTTTTCTTTACAATGCTGTTTTTTTGTGATAAATTTTTCAGAACTAAGAAAAGTTACGTGTTTTTATTTTTTTATTCGATACAAGTCAGTAATAATTTGTAGTATGGGGTATTTTATGAGGCATGAAGATTTAGCACGCTTAGCAATGGATAATCAAGATATTGTGTGCTATATATCAGATCTTGAGACATATGACGTTTTGTATGCCAACCAAGCTGCAAGAACAGTTTTTATGAGTCCTGCCGATGCGTCTTTTGTCGGAAAAAAATGCTATGATCTTATTCACAGAAAGAATTCCCCTTGCGAAAACTGTAATAACGCTCTGTTGACTCCCGATAAAAAAGTGAGCAGGGTATTACAATGCGAAACCACCGGTAAATATTATTCTTTTGTTAATAGCCTTGTTGAGGTCGACGGAAAATACGCTCGCCTAACTATTTTGTCTGATACAACAGTTCAAAAAGAACAGTTCGAAGCATTGACTCAAAAACTTTTACTTGAAGAAACCTTAGTAAAATGTATACATACCCTTTTTGATGAAGGCGAGCTGAAAGATTCTATTGCTAAGCTCCTTGCTATTGTGGGTGAATATTATAAATCCGACAGAGCGTACATTTTTGAATTTGATGCCATCAATAATGTAGCTCATAATATTTTTGAGTGGAGTTCTTATGAAGAGCTAGCTTCAATACATGATAACCCCACTATTGTTCTTGATGAACTGAAGCCTATTTTGGAAAAATTCTCCACAAATGGAGAAGTTATTATTTCAGATATTCATATGGAATTAGATCACTCTTCTGATCTCTATAAATTCTTGGATAAAACAGATTCTCAATCTGTGCTGATGGTTCCCTTGTTTGAACAAGGAAAGATAACCTCTTTTATGGGGGTAGACAACCCAAGGCGCATGGTGAACGATTTGGCGTTGTTGCATTCGGTAAAAATCTTTGTTGCCGATGACATGAAGAAAGATAAGGTTTTGAAACGCTTAGAGCATCTTTCGTATAATGACGCTTTAACCGGTTTGTACAATCGAAATAAATATATTG
>CAYJPS010000153.1:0-4257 GCA_964372135.1 uncultured Treponemataceae bacterium
ATCTGTGAAATCTGTGTAATCTGTGGATAATAAATCTCCAAGGGGTTTAGAATGTTAGCAGAAAGTAAGGTTTCTGGAATTGTTCTCTACGCGAAAAGGCGCGGGCCTACAAGTTTTAATTCACTTAATCAAATAAAAAAAACATTAGAAACAAAAAAAGTGGGGCATACTGGGACCCTTGATAGTTTTGCAGAAGGCTTGCTTGTTGTTATGGTTGGAAGCCTGACACGGCTTGCTTCTCATATTACCGCTTTTGATAAAAAATATGAAGCGATTATAGCCTTTGGATCTGAAACCGATACACTCGACCCATTTGGCGATGTGATAACAACAAAAAATCTTCCACTCATAGAAGATTTTACTAAGTCTTTTCAAAGTTTTATTGGCAAAATAGATCAATTTCCTCCGCAGTATTCTGCAATTCATATTAATGGAAAGCGAGCAAGCGATATTGCAAGAAGCGGTAAAGATGTAGATATGCCGTCAAGAACGGTAGAGATTTTTTCTTCAAGTATCGATGAAATTAAACTCATTGATAATAGAGTGGCCTACGCAAAAGTATCTTTTCATGTATCTAAAGGAACGTATATCCGTAGCCTAGCAAGAGATATTGCACAGCATTGTAACTCATGTGCACATCTCATTGCTTTAAGGCGCACAGCTGTTGGCTCATTTTCCCTGCATGACGCAGTTGGCTACGATGACATGGAAGATTTCACTATCGAACGTGCTGTAAGAAATATTGAGTCTTCAAAAGAGCCTGAAAAACTATTACTTACTCTAGAACGTGCACAGAAAATAAAAGATAATTTAAAAAAAATGACTATTCCTTTAGCAAAGGAATGTGGCATGGAAACTGTTGTATTAAAAAATGACTATGAGTTTCATTTTTTTAATGGCAAGCCGTTAAAGAAAAAAATGTTCAATTACATAGATATTCAAGAAAAGGAATATGCAGTTTTTACGCAACTTGACGTTTTTGTAGGTGTAATTCATTATGACTTTTCTCATGAGAAGAATACTTTGCGATATAGTTTTGTAATCCATCATAATATGTAGGCCTTTAAGGAATTAAAAATGAAAATTGGAATAGGTATAGATACTGGTGGAACATACACTGATGCAGTTTTATTTGATTTTGAACAAAAGAAAATTATTTCAAAAAATAAGGCACTTACAACAAAAGAAGATTTAAGCATTGGCATAAAAAATGCTATAGACGCCCTCCCTTATGAAATTCTTAAAAATGCTTCAATTTTGTCTGTTTCAACAACATTGGCAACAAATGCATGTGTGGAAAAAAAGGGTGGTAGGGCAAAACTTGTACTCATCGGAACAAATAAGTCTATTTTAGAATGGATTGATGCAAAGAAACATTATGGTTTAGATGATGATGATTTACTTTGTGTTGAAACCATTCAAGATAAAGATACTAATTTAGATTCTATCATTGATTGGGGTGAAATATTACTATCAAACGAAGCATGGTTTGATGATGCACAATCACTTGCCATTGTTGCAAAAAATGCAGTATTTAATGGTGCAATAATTGAAAAAGAAGCAAAAGAAAAGATACTTAAAAAGCATTGTATGCCATTTATTATGGCAAGTGAAGTTGCTGACAATATTAATATGATGGAGCGAGGTGCTACAGCTTTATTAAACGCGCGACTTTTGAGTATTGTTGAAGAGTTTATAGAAGCAGTCCACGTGGCTTTGAGTTCTTATAATTTAAATATAAAAAAGATGATAGTCAGAAGTGATGGAAGTTTGATGTCAGAGGCTATGATATTAAAATATCCAGTAAAAACAATTCTTAGCGGTCCTGCAGCAAGTGTTATGGGTGCAATGGCACTAACAGAATGTGAAAATAGCTTAATTATTGATATGGGTGGAACTACAACAGATATTTCTGTTGTAGAAAACAAGCAGGCCGCAATGACAAATGGAATTTTAATTGGTGGATATAAAACTCAGATAAAAGGAGTTTTCATTGACACATTTGCACTTGGAGGAGATACACGTATTACCATTCAAGAAGGGAAAATCGTTCTTGATACACGCCGTGTTGTACCGTTATGTGCCCTTGCAAAAAAATTCCCAAATATAAAAGATCATCTAAAAGCATTGATTAATGATAGTAAGCGCAGAGGTTATTCATTTCATGAGTTTTTATACTTAGTTAAAGAACCAAAAAACGTACAAAAGTATGAGGATTATGAAGTTCGCATTATTAAACTATTACAAAATGGTCCAGTTATAATTTCCGGTGGTGATTTTGATTTGTATAATTTGAAAATTGATCGATTGGAATCTGAGGGTGTAGTAATACGAAGTGGATTAACTCCAACAGATATTATGCATTTAAATGGAGATTTTTTACGATATGATAAACAAGCCTCAGAATTAGCTTCTGAATATATTTTAGAAATCGTTCCAGAATTGAAAAAGGATATTAATGTTCTTGTTTCTACAGTGTATGATTTGGTTGGTATGAGGCTTTATGAAGGGATTGTCCGTACACTTTTAAAATATAGGTATTCAAACATATTTAAGAATGGTATTGATGCTCAACTATCACAGTTAATTGGACAATCTTGGATTGAAAGAAATAAAAATACTTATTTTTCATTAGGGTTTACTACAAAACCTGTTCTAGTTGGAATTGGTGCTCCTATTCATGTTTTTTTGCCAGAAGTAGCAAAAGCTTTGAATACAGAGTGCATTATTCCTGAAAACGCAGAAGTTGCAAATGCACTTGGAGCGATTATTGCAGATGTTTCAGTTGAAGTACAATCTGAAGTGTATCCTATTATTGAAAGTTCTGTAATAAGTGGGTATGAAGTGCGTTCTAGAGAAGGCATTAAAAAGTTCGAAACTGAAGACAGTGCAATTGCTTTTGCTAAAAACATTTGCGAAAAACTTGCAATGGAAGAAGCAAAAAACAGAGGCGCACCAGGGGAACTTTCAATTGATACAAAAGTAGAAAATAATGTAGCCTATTCCAAAGAAGGGCATCAAATTCCCTTGAGTACTGCAGTTATTGTAAAGGCTAGTGGGCGATTATAACTTCATTTTTTGTAATAAAGTCACTTGCTAGATTTAAGAAGTAGCGATATAATTATAGTATGAGTATAATAAATGTAACAAAAGAAAACTTCGATGAAGTAGTATTAAAGTCTGATAAGCCTGTTTTGGTTGACTTTTTTACCCAATGGTGCGGGGACTGTAAACGTATTACTCCTGCCTTAGATGCAATTGCACAAAAAAGAGAAGACTCGCTGGTAATTGCTAAAGTAGATTGCGAAGCAGAAGGTGAGTTAAAAGAAAAGTATGATGTAACAGCGTATCCTACTTTGTATGTCTTTAATAAAGGTGTATATGGCGAAAAACTTATTGAGCCGCCATCAAAGGCTGAAATCGATGCCTTTATAGACAAGCAATTGTAAGGAGAAATTACATGATTTACGATACTATAATTATTGGCGGTGGGCCTGCTGGCTATACCGCTGCTTTGTACTGCACTCGTGCAGGTTTTTCAACCTTAGTACTGGAAAAACTTTCACCAGGGGGACAAATGGCTACAACTGAAATTGTAGACAACTACCCAGGATTTGAAGAAGGTATAGACGGTTTTGAACTTGGTATGAAAATGAAAGCATGTGCTGATAGATTTGGAGCAAAAACTGAACTCGTTGAAGTAACTTCGGTAGACCTATGCAACTCAATTAAAAAAATTACAACCACTGATGGTGTTTTTGAAGGTAAAACTGTTATCATTGCTACTGGAGCATCTGCAAGAAAGTTGGGGCTACCCGAAGAAGACGGCTTACGAGGAAAGGGTGTTGCATATTGCGCAACTTGTGATGGTATGCTTTTTAAAGGTAAAGAAGTGTGCGTGGTAGGGGGAGGAAACTCTGCTGTAGCTGACGCACTCTACTTAGCAAAAATATGTTCAAAGGTTTCTCTCATTCACCGTCGTGATGAGCTTAGAGCAAGTCCTATTTACATGAAAGCACTTGAAAGTGAGGGAAATATTGACTTTGTATGGAGCTCTAAAGTTGCTAAAATTAATAGTAGTGATGCGAGTGGAAGAGAACTCGTTTCGAGTGTTACGGTAGAAGATGTGAATACAGGTGAAAAAAAAGACATTCCAAGTCAAGGTGTATTTATTACCGTTGGGCGAAACCCAAATACAGAATTGTTTAAAGACTTAATTCCTTTAGATGAAAATGGCTATATAATTGCAGGCGAAGA
>CAYJPS010000154.1:0-4254 GCA_964372135.1 uncultured Treponemataceae bacterium
GGGAAGAAAGAGCAACCACAGATTAAAGGATTTATGGGATTTCTATTGGAACGTGCTATGTAAATTTTAACAAAACATAAAGAATGATACATGCCAAAAATATAAATATTTTTGCTTTTACTGTTTTGGTGGTATATGTAAGGGGTTTAAAATACGCAACAGTTATAATCTGCGTAATCTGTGAAATCTGTGGTTTAAAAATGACCAATCTTGGTGGTATACGCAAAAATCAGAATGGCAGGCTAGTCTTGGTACATAAAAGCTATGCTGTTTGCTACCTTTCTGTTTGAGAATACAGAACGTTCAGGAAAATTTGGAAACACTAGACTTGTTGAGCCACCCCCGTCCAGTTGCATGGCTTTGTGTGCTCCTGCATTTTGTAATATTTTTGCGCAATCCATATAATCTAAACCCTCACTCTTTGCATTTTTTTCAACGGTAAGAATATAGAGCGTGTACCCATCTTTACTAATTCCTACTGCAGTTCGGGCATCTTTTATGTTCTCAAATTGGTATATTGTTTCGTTTTCCAAAATTGTCCAAAAGCCTCCAAATGCAAAGTATGCCTCTTGTGTGTTTTCAAGGCTTTGTGAGTTTACGATAAAAGCTTTTTTATCTTCGGTAAAACAAAGAGCTGCATAGTTTTCGTTTGGCTGTGAGATAAGTTTTCCTTTATAGATATACAATCCTTCAATATCCCTTTTTGGTGAAAAGCGAGTGGCAGGATATGAAAAGGGGGATGCATTTATGGCAAAGTACGTACCTTGTTCTTGTGTGAGTTTTTTGGTTGTTGCTCCGATTGTCTCATAATCGGTATTAGCTGTTGGTGTTGTTGCTGTAATTGTGATTTGCGGGCTATCGAGTTGCACCCTTATAAGATGGTAGGCGAGTTTTTGCTCTTTGCTTTCATGTTTTGTATATTGAATGGGGGAGGATTCATCGGGTAGGAGTTGCGGGCCATCGATAGAAGTGCTCGGTAGAGTGGAGCACGCAGATAATAAAAGTAGTAATAGGCTTAAAAGCGACAGATGAGAAACATATTTTTTGTAAAAAAAAGGCCTCGACAGAGTCAAAGCCTTTGATAAAATTTTCATAATTAATAAGCGCTTTTTGTGTTTTTTGCACTTCTCTTTTTTTTCATCAACTTACGTTGAAGGGTTTTATTCTTTCTGTTAAGAATTGTAGAGGGCTTTTCGTAATACTCGCGTTTTTTATATTCGCGAATAATTCCTTCTTTTTCAACCATGCGTTTAAAGCGTTTGATAGCTTTTTCTAGGTTTTCAGAATCATCAATAATGATATGTGCCAATGTGTTCACCCCCTTTCGGCCATTCCGTAAGACTGGACTAGTATCATATCATATTGTGTAAATAGCGTCAATAGCTTGTTTTTTATCATTATTTAACATATAATGATAAAATGTCTTTGAATAATAAAGAAATTGATGTTGTGCTTGATGAACTGAGCCTAGAGGGGAGTTTTATTCAACAAATTGTTCAGCCAAGTTATGACACCATAGCATTTCATACCTATAAAAATACCTCTTGCGCTGTTTTTGTGTGCCTTGCTGCAGGCGCTTGTCGCATCCATGAAACAAGACGCAAAATACCTAAAAATGATAAACCTTTACGTTTTATGGAGTTTTTAAAGTCTCGCGTAAAGGGCTGTAAAATAGAATCTTGCGAGCAACTTAATAGCGACAGAATTATACAATTTGTGCTTAAAACAGAAAGCGAAAAACTTTTTATGTTTATTCGCCTTTGGACAGGTTCTGCAAATGTTATTATTACCGATGAGAACTTAAAAATACTTGATGTGTTTTATCGCCGCCCAAAAAGGGGAGAGGTAACGGGTGGTACCTTTGTATTGCCTGAGCTACTTGAAAAAAAGGGCGATAAGGTTTTTGAAGTTCGTGACTTTATTGAACTACAAGAAACTGGAATTATCGAAGCAAATAAAGCTGTATTGAATGGTAAATCTTTTGATGAGCTTACCTATAGCGAAAAAATAGATATTTGGTACGGTGAGTATGGGCAATCTTTGTCGAAGGAAGTGCTTTTAGAGCAAGCCCAAAAAGCGTATGATAAACAAAAGAACAGAATGGTAGCCGCTCTTTTAAGGCTTGAAGAAAAAAAGGAAAGCTTTTTACACTCTGAAAATTTAAAACACTTTGGAGATCTTATTCTCGCTAATGCCCATATATTGGTAGAACAGCTTTCAAATGATGATGATAGCAGATTTTTTGAATGTGAAGATTATGAAACTGGGAATATGGTACGTCTTGAAATAGACCCGAAAAAATCGGCACAAGAAAATGCACAAAACTATTACACAAAGTATAAAAAGTCTGTGTCAGGCTTAGGCGAACTTGATCATGATATTGTAAAGTTAAAAAAAGAAATTCTTGACCTTGATATGGCTTGGGAAAGCGTATTAAAAGAGCCCAATCCAATTCGGTTGCAGCAATTATTAAAAAAGCAAACAAAGCCTAAACAACAAATAGAAAAAAAGCATCCTGGGTTAAGTTTTAGCGTAAATGGTTGGCATTTACTTGTTGGTAGGACTGCAAGCGAAAACGATGAGCTTTTGCGTCGCCATGTAAAGGGTCAGGATATGTGGCTTCACACAAGGGATTATCCTGGTGGTTATGTGTTTATAAAAAATCAAAAGGGAAAAACAGTGCCACTAGAGGTATTACTTGATGCAGGAAATTTAGCAGTTTTTTATTCAAAAGCTCGAAAGGCGAAAACGGCAGATTTATATTATACGCAAGTAAAGCATTTAAGGCGTGCAAAAAATGGCCCAAAGGGGACCGTTTTACCATCAAATGAAAAAAACTTAACAATAACCTTGGATGATGCACGCCTAAAAAAAATGGAGGAAGCAGCAAATGATTGATATGACAAAGGGTAGCCCAGCAAAGCTTGTTGTTCGTTTTACCATTCCTCTTCTTTTTGGAAATGTATTGCAACAAATGTACAATGTGGTTGATAGTATCGTGGTAGGAAACTTTGTAGGTTCTGATGCACTTGCAGCCGTTGGCAATTCCTTTATTGTAATGTTTTTGCTTTTTTCCCTTTTTGCTGGTGTTGGTATGGGTGCTACAATTCTTATTTCCCAGTTTAAAGGTGCTGGCAATAAGGAAAAAATTCAAACAACTGTAGATACAATGTATATTTTTATGTTTATTGGCGGAACAATTATGGCGTTGGTTGGGTTTATCTTTGCACCATTTTTTCTCCAATTATTAAATACTCCTGAGGGGATACTTACGGATATGTCCGAAACCTATCTGCGGACGGTTTTTTTAGGAACCCTTGCAACTTTTGGGTACAGTATGAATAATGCTATTTTACAAGGACTTGGGGATGGTAAATCTTCTCTTTTGTTTTTAGCTATATCTACAGTGCTTAATATTATGTTAGATCTTCTTTTTGTTGCTGTTTTTGGCATGGGTGTTTTTGGTGTTGCGCTTGCTACTGTTATAGCTCAAAGTTCTGCATTTTTATTTGGAGTGTTTTATATAAATAAAAAAATTGACCTTTTTAAGATTTCTATTAAAAAAATGCAGTTTTCAGGTGAAATTCTTAAAAAGAGTTTAACGATTGGACTTCCTGCGGGGCTTCAAAATGTTTTAGTAAGCTTAGGTGTAATGGTTTTACAGCGCCTTGTTAATAGTTTTGGATCTGATTTTATGGCAGGATATAGCGCTGCAGCAAAAGTAGATTCTTTTGTGTTTATGCCTATTATGAGCTTTTCAATGGCAATGACAACCTATGTAGGTCAAAATATTGGTGCTCAAAAAATGGATAGGGTAAAACAAGGGGTAAGGTCTACTCTTGCAATTGCCATTGGTATGTCTATTGTATTGTGTGTGTTATCTATTGTATTTGGCGAACTTTTGCTTCGCGCCTTTACGGATGATGCTGATGTTATTTTTGTAGGACAAGAATATATTCGACGTATTATGCCATGTTTTCCTCTTTTAACAATAATTTTTGTTCTCAATGCATCTGTACGGGGGGCTGGAGAAACGGTGGTACCAATGGTATGCACGCTTATTTCATTTTTAGGCGCGCGCGTTCCATCTGCATATATTTACACCCACTTTTTTGGTGAGTACAACATGTTTTGGTGCTTTGGAACAGGATGGTTTGTCGGAGTATGTATTGTAGTTCCTTACTATTTGAGTGGGCGATGGAAAAAGAAAGGTTTAGTTGTTAATTAATAATTAAGAATTAATAATTAACAACT
>CAYJPS010000155.1:0-4103 GCA_964372135.1 uncultured Treponemataceae bacterium
TTCATTATTTTGCACCTGCCTTTGATTTACTCAATGCATAAAGAATGATGCCGTTTGAGATAATAATACGTAAAATTTCTGATAAGTTACCTTCAGGAATAATGAGGTTTACAACAGGTAGCGCAACTGTTAAGATTCCTTGAAAGAGGAAAGTTCCCAAAAGAACATTAAAAATTCGAGCTTTTCCAATTGATGCTCCACCAATTAATACTGAAGCAACACAAGTAAAGCCCATCATTTGTGGAGCGTTGTATAATTGCAAAAATCCAAAACTTTGAGCATACATTATGATACCTACACCACCGAGAGCAGTAGAAATAGTTGTACCTAATATTCTCATTTTATTTACATTTATACCAGCTGCCTTTGCATATACTTGATTGCTACCAACAGCACTCATCATAATTCCAACACGACTTCGTGTAAAAATCCACATACCAAATGCAAAAATCATAAAAAATAAAATTAACCCAGTTGGAACATACATTCCACCAACAAGCGTTTCAACACCGTCTACCACTTCATATGTTCCACCAATCGTAAACCCAAATAGGTTATTCAACACCATGGTAAAATCAGATTCAAGACTAATAGTATTTCGTAATCCTTGACCAGCTAACGGCCAAATAGATGTCGGGCTCTTAAATGGTAAAATAAGCCACATAATATTCATTAAAGCTACAACTGAAAACCCTACATACGTAGAAACAGTCATTTCACTACCCTTTACTTGATTAAGTAGGAGTCCATATAAAAAACCGAAAATTGAAGATATGATAATACCCAATACCATAGCAACGATAATGCTCACTATTGCCATAGCGGTAGGATCACCAATAAAATCATAAAATCCAAAACTTCTGAATTCTACAGAAACAAGTGCTCCAATAAGACCACCGACAATACCGATTGTTACACCAAAGTTAGGTCCAATACCGCATTGAATAGCGGGAACCATCGCCAATACTAAGACACCGAACATTCCCCAACGCCTTAATACATCACCAAGAAGAACTGGAATATTCATTCCGTATACTGCGGCTAGAATCATTAATAAAATAAAAAACGATAAAATAATTATACGAGGCAAGCCAAAATCAAGAATGGCTTTTTTTATGGTTGTAAACATCTTATTTCCCCTTCTTTTGTACGGAACTCATAGCAAGTCCAAAATCGGCATCACTAGCATCAGGGCTTAGAATATCTGATATTTTACCATCGCAAACAATAGCAATCCTATCACAGATGCTTTTTAATTCAACTAATTCACTTGATACCATAATTATTGTCATGCCTTGTTCATCACGAAGTTTAACTAAGTGTTCTAAAATAAGTTTTTTAGCACCAATATCAATACCACGCGTAGGCTCCGAAACAATTAAAACGTTTGGACTTAATGTTAAAGCACTCGCAAGACAAACCTTTTGTTGATTTCCACCAGAAAGCCTGCCTACTTTTTGATGAGAACCTGTACAACGAATATCCAAAAGCTTTATCATATTTTTAGTATGTTCTAATGCTTTTTTTGAACTGAGTAAACCTAATTTATTTAAGAATTTACCTTTTACCGTCAATGCATTAAAAATTATATTATGTTCTATACTTTCTTCAAGTAAGAGTCCCACTCCGCGCCTATCTTCAGAAACAAAGGCAACACCAGCATTTAAAGCTTCTCCCAAGGTATCAAAATCAATGGGCTTTCCAAATACTTCAACTAAACCCTGAGCTGGATAAATGCCCATAATTCCATTTGGAATACCAATTTTACCTTGTCCAGCCAATCCGCCAAAACCAAAAATTTCGCCTTTTTTTATTTCAACATCAATGCCTCTAACCTTTTCGCCAGGCATAGAAACAGTAAGATTTTCTATTTTTACTGCAACTTCATCGCTTTGAGAATAGGTACCATGCTTGTTATCGTCAACGAGCTTTTCAATTTTACGACCAACCATGAGCTGAGCAATTTCAACAACAGTTGTGTCCTTTATTGCTTTAGTAGCAACCTCTTGACCATCTCGTAAAATAGACATAGTTTGTGCCACATCCATTACTTCTGTAAGGCGGTGTGTAATAAAGATTATTGCAATGCCTTTTTCTGAAATAGTTCTCATTACCGATAAAAGTGTTTCGGCTTCAGATTCTGTTAGTACTGCAGTCGGTTCATCAAAAACGAGAACTTTTACAGCTGTCTTATCTATTTCACGTGCAATTTCAACAAATTGCATATAGCCTACAGGTAGACCCGCAACCTTGCTGTACTCTTCAATATTCATACCAATAGAGTCTAGTGCAACCTTAGAATCCTTTTCTATTTTATTCCAGTCGAGCTTTTCTAAACTTTTACCTAATATTCTACTTAAGATAGTTGGAACTGTTGGTTCTCGCCCAATTTTAATATTCTCAGCTACAGTAAATCCTGGAATGAGCATAAATTCTTGGTGTACCATGCCAACACCTGCTTGCATAGCATCATTAGGCGACATAAAATTAATTTCTTCGCCATTAATTTTTACGCTTCCTCCAAAGCCACCAGTTTGATGGATTACATTCATTCCAAAAAGTATGTTCATAAGTGTAGACTTCCCAGCACCATTTTCACCTATCAAGGCATAAATTTCGCCAGGTTTAACACGCAAAGACACATTCTTTAATACAGCATTATCACCGTAAGACTTTGAAATGTTTTCCATTTGTAATACATATTCAGATTTCAAAACAATATCATCCTTTTATTTATTATGATAGTAACTATTTGATTTATAGTAGAGCATTACTAGACACAAAATATGCCTATTAAAACTATACTACAAAACACAAAGAACAGAAAAATAACAAAACTAAGGTCGCCACTAAAAACTGAAGTTTCTATGTGGCTTCCTTAGAATTTGTGTGTTTTTTAGAACATTATTAATTATTAATTGTTCATTATTAATTAATTTTAGAAGTTATAATAATCACAGCTGATCATATAGAAGTTTTCAAGGTTACCTTCATTATCTTCATAGAGTCTAATATTAGCAGTATTTGTATCACCAGTTTGTTTTACAACTTTAGCAATACTTTTTTCAAATTCTTCGTAATCATTTGTGTCTGTGAATTCACCGTTTGCCCAGCGCATTGCATAGTCAACACCAGCTTCAACCATAAGCATGTTAATAGGAACAGGCCATGTACTTACGCGACCTTCATTTCCAGCTTCTGCAACTTTCTTTTCAATTTCATTGAGAAGATATTCAACATCTCCTTCATGTCCTTCAGTAGAAATGTTAAGAGCAGCAGGGAATGCGTGGTAAGGACTAGGACAGCATTGTAGTGAATAAACACCGCCACCTTCAATAACACCACGAATAAGAGGTTCTTGCATTGAACAGTTTGTTGAGAAGAATACAGTGTCTTTTCCATATTCAGCTAATTTTCTTGGAACATCTTCTACGATGAATTGTTGTGCACCTGATACACCAGCATCCCCTGTAGGGTCTGGAGCTGTTGCTTCAACATAAGTAACACCAAGAGCTTCTGCATTTTCCATAAATAAATCACGTCGGCGAGAAATTGTTTCATAGCTTAAGTGGCGTGGGAATGAGTAGTGTACAAGTGTTTTTGCGCCTTGAGAAACAGCGTGTTGTACAAGAGTTTCTCCAACTGAAATTTCATCGTTTAACATAACAATGTCTGCAACAGCAGCAATTTCTCTTGGTGGTTCTGCAGCAACACCAGTTACAAACAACATTTCAGGACGTGTTTCGCGAACTTTTTCAATTGCAGCAATAGCACCAGGTACAGCTTGTACGAATACAATAGCTTTTACATCTGGGTCTGTAGCAAGTTGTACTACACGTGAAATAGTTGTTTCTACTTCTTCATTGAATCTGTCTGGGTAAGTTGCTGTAACAATTTGTCCAGGATATTTTGCAACCATGTTTTGTGCAGCTTGGAATTCTTCTTCACCTTGAGAAACAGTTCCTGTGATAATTCCAATTTTTACATTACCGCTTTCTCCAGCAGCAGCATCATCACGTCCACCTGCAAAAGCAAATGCTACGCTTAATACCATAAGTACAAGTAATAGATTTCTTTTCATAAAAAATCTCCCTTTTTTTTTT
>CAYJPS010000156.1:0-4094 GCA_964372135.1 uncultured Treponemataceae bacterium
AAAAAAAGGGTCGCCAAAGGAGGAGGAAATGCGACCCTTTCTAAATAATTTTCTTGTTATAAAGAATATACAAGAAAGTAAAAAAAGAGTCAATACTTTTTGTGACTTTCTTTGCGGTTTTTTGCGGTTTTTCGCAATTATATAGCATATTTTGTGGTAAAACACTGTTTTTATAGATGTTTTCAAATAAAGTAAGGAGGATGTATTGCAAATTGGAAAAAGAATACTCATAGCGATAGTGCCAAAAGAATGCACTGACATAGTTTTAACTGCAATTACCTCCTCTGGTATAAAAAAGGTTATGAGTTTTGACGCGCGCGGAACGGCAGAGTTAGCATTGCTTCAAAAATTAGGTTTAGGGCAAACAAAAAAAACACTTGTTGCTTTTGTTCAAGAAAAGAATGATAGCCCTTGCGCATGCGAACTATTGATAAACGCAATGCAGGGAAACAACGACCATACAGGTATTCTTTTTACTGTTGAAATGGAGAAAAAGGCTATGCAAAAACAAGAGGAAAATTTATTAGTCTGTGTAATAGTTAATGCGGGGTATGCAGAAGCTGTTATGCAAGAAGCTAGGAAAGCTGGAGCACGTGGTGGTACTATAATAAATGCGCGGGGAACAGGAAAAGAGCAAGATATGAATTTTTTTGGTATTCAAATTGTGCCTGAAAAGGAAATGCTTCTTATGGTTGCTGAAAAAGAATTAGCAGAAAAGTTAGTAGAGGTTGTAAAAGCACACCCACTGCTCTCTAAGCCCGGCTCAGGTCTAGTTTTTACAGTAGCAGCAGATAGCTGTACCCGGCTTGGTGGTATTACTACGTGATTTCAGCTATAGAAAGAGCTCTTCAAAAAGAAGTTATTTTCAAATATTTAAATGATACTGCAAAAAACTCTGTTGAAAATGTGGTTGTATATAAAACAATTGATTCTACAAATGTTGAAGCAAAAAGAATCCTGAGCAGTAAAATAAAGCCCATTAAAGATTTATTATTGGTGTCAGAACATCAAAGTGCTGGAAAAGGGCGGCTTGGACGAAATTTTTATTCTCCACCGAGCACAGGTATCTATATGTCACTCATTTACCATGATAATGATACGGATTGTAAAACTGACTCTGTTGCAATTACTGTTACTGCAGCTGTAGCGGTATATAAATCCTTAAAGAGTATTGGTGTTGAAGCAAAGATAAAATGGGTTAATGACCTTTATGTGGAACGTAAAAAGGTTTGTGGTATTTTAACTGAAGGTGTTTTAGCTGGTTCAAGGGTTGATGCTTATGTTATTGGTATAGGCATCAATATAGTAGAGACAGCTGAAGGTTTTCCAGACGATATAAAAAATATAGCAGGAAGCATAAATAAGGATATAGATAGGAATGAACTTGTAGCAAATATTGTAAATAACCTGTATGATTGTTTACAGAAAGACTCGTCGAACCTTATGTCTGAATATCGGGCTAATTCACTGGTTATAGGCGAAGTGGTTACAGTAATTAAGCCTACTGAAACATTTCCTGCAAAAGTTTTAGAAATAACCGATGAGGCTCACTTGATTATAGAAAAAGAAGATGGAAGCACTGAAGAGCTGTTGTCAGGCGAAATAAGTATAAGGGTTTAAAAAAAGTTCTGTAAGACGTCTTACAGAACTTTTTTTTAGTTACAGTGTAAAGAGCTCGTAACTTCTTGTACCAATACCAAGTTTTTCAGCATGGTTCAATTGTACATTCCAGTTTGTTGTAGGGTGGAGATCGCAAAAATGATCTCCGTGTGACAGTTCTCGGTCATTCATTATTGTGTCTCGCAATAATGGAGCTTTGTTTGCAGCATCTGCGCAAGCTGAATCTAAGGCAACTGGATCAAAAGAAGCAAACATCCCTATATTGCCAATGATTGGTGCATCATTTTGTGAATGGCAGTCACAAAATGGTGAAACATCTATTACAAGAGATACATGAAAATGAGGTCTATCATTTAACACAGCCCATGTATATTCAGCCATCTTTTTACATAAAACATCATTTGACTCATCGTATCCAGTTGAAATTGCATCTGGAGGGCACACGCCAATGCAACGACCACAACCTACACAAACATCTTTGTTTATTGTCGCTTTTGGGCTAAAAGAGATAGCTCCATGGGCACATTCTTTTGCGCATTTTTTACAGGCTATACAAAGGGATTCGCTTACTGAAGGTTTTCCAGAATTATGCATTTCACACTTTCCTGCCCGGCTTCCGCAGCCCATTCCGATATTTTTAATAGTACCCCCGAATCCTGTTCCTTCGTGTGCCTTAAAGTGAGTTAGAGAAATAAATATATCTGCATCCATTACCGCCCTGCCAATTTTCGCTTCTTTTACATGTTCACCGTGAGGTACTTTTATATAGGATTCGTCAGTTCCTTTTAGACCATCTGCGATAATAACATGGCATCCTGTTGAAAAAGGGCTAAAACCGTTTTCATAAGCCGCATCCATATGGTCAAGAGCATTTTTTCTTCTCCCGACGTACAAGGTGTTAGAATCAGTTAAAAAGGGTTTTCCACCAAGATTTTTTACTATATCCGCAACTGTTTTTGCATAATTTGGTCTTAAATATGCAAGGTTTCCTGGTTCACCAAAATGGATTTTGATTGCTGCATATTTATTATTAAAATCAATATTTTCAATTCCTGCTTTTTTTATAAGCCGAGTTAATTTTTGCTGTAAATTTTCCTCATGTCCTGTTCTGAAATTTGTAAAGTATACTTTTGATTTTTCTGCCATGCTGTCTCCTAAGAAATATTTTTTTGTCTAAGGATATTATATGCGATTATCGGAGAATACACAAGATACATGATTTTTCGTGATGTTTAAAATAAAAAAGGAATCTTGAATCAAGATTCCTTTTTAGTATGTACCTTACTCTGTAAAGTGTCCAATGCTTCTAATCTTTTGGTTTCTGTAGCGAACCAAAACTTCACCCTTGTGCTTTTTCAGCTCTCGAATGTCTTTAATAATTTGCTTTTGGATTTTATCTGCCACCTGTTGAGGATTGGTATGAGCACCATCTTCTGGCTCTTCAATAATTCCGTGAAGCATTTTCATGTCCATAACGTCTTTGCTGGTAATTTTAAGCATTGCTGCAGCATCTTGAGCTCTTGAAGAATCTCTAAGGAGAATTGAAGCACAGCCTTCTGGTGAAATTACCGAGAAAATAGCATTTTCTAGCATGTAAATTTTATCACTTACTCCGATACCGAGCGCGCCACCTGATCCGCCTTCACCGATTATGATACAAATTACAGGAGTTTTTAACTGGCTAAATTCACGCAAGTTTACGGCGATTGCTTCACCAATACCGCGCTCTTCAGCTCCAAGACCAGGGAAAGCTCCTTGTGTATCTACAAAGGTGATAATTGGTCTTTTAAACTTTTCGGCTTGTTTTGCAAGACGTAGAGCCTTTCTGTAGCCTTCTGGGTTTGCCATACCGCCGTTTCTATCGATTGTTTCTCTTAGATTTCGCCCTTTTTGATTTCCGATAACAGTGACAGGCATGCCATCTAAAAATCCAATACCACCAATGAGCGCCATGTCATCGCCAAAATAGCGATCTCCGTGTAGCTCTGTAAAGTCATCGATTATCATATCGATGTAATCAAGTGCTCTTGGTCGATCAGAGTGCCGTGCAAGTTCAACATGTCTCCATGTTTGCGCTGCTTGATGGTTATTGTTTAACTTTTCAGTTATTGTTTGTAGTTCTTTTGAAATATCGAGGCCCGATTTTTTTGCAATAGCATCAAGGCTGTCTAAAATATTTTGTTCCATTTTTATTCTCCTTAATTTATTGCATGAGCATCAATCATGCGAGCCCAAAAACTTCTTTGTTCATTTCTTGGCACAATACAGTCTACAAAGCCTTTTTGGAGTTGAAACTCCGCTGTTTGGAAACCTTCGGGAAGTTTTTGGCTTATGGTACCTTCAATAACGCGAGGCCCTGCAAATCCAATTAAAGCACCTGGTTCTGCGGCAATAATATCTCCTAGCATTGCAAAACTAGCGGTTACTCCACCAGTCGTTGGGTCGCATAGCATTACAAAAAAGGGAACGCCTGC
>CAYJPS010000157.1:0-4059 GCA_964372135.1 uncultured Treponemataceae bacterium
CTCTTTGGAAGGTAATTCTCGACAACGAGTGTGAATTACAAGAAATAACAGAAGACGAAGTTTTTTATGAACTTGAAAAAAGGTTTTCTGTTATGGAAGCTTCTGCAACAAAGGCGCTTGAAAAACCACTCGACACTGTAGGCGGCTTAATTTCAGGCTATGCAAAAACACAAAACGATTACGCAAAAGAAACAAAAGGCTTATCGGGCAGAATAATAAACAAGGCTATGGCACTTGCCCTTTCTTGCACAGAGGTAAATGCTGCAATGGGGAAAATTTGTGCAGCCCCAACTGCTGGTGCATGCGGAATAATTCCAGCTGTTCTTCTTTCTTTACGTGAAATAAAAGAATGCGATAATAGGGAAATATTAAAGGCACTTCTAACAGCCTCTGGCATTGGTACCATTATTGTAAAAAATGCAACCGTTGCAGGTGCCGAAGGTGGCTGCCAAGCAGAATGTGGAAGTGCTGCCGCTATGGTAAGTGCAGCAGCAGTTGAATACATGGGAGGAAGTCCAGAGCAAAGTTTGCATGCTGTAAGCCTTGTAATGATGAACGCAATGGGCTTAGTATGCGACCCCATTGCAGGCTTGGTGCAAGTTCCCTGTTCTCAAAGAAACGCATCCCAAGCGGTGAACGCCCTTTTAAGCGCCGACCTCGCCCTCGCCGGCATGAAAAGCCCCATCCCAACGGATGAAGTTTTAGAGGCAATGTATAAGGTTGGCCGAATGTTACCAGAAGAGCTCCGCGAAACAGCCCGTGGTGGACTTGCAGTTACTAAGACTGGGAAGGAGCTGAAGAAGAAGGTTTTGGGGTAGGTTTAATTAGTAATTACGAGGTACTAGTTACTAATTTGAGAAGGTCAAGCTATAAGGCCTAAAATAAATCTGAATGGGTTCCTGTGTCAACAAGCGTTAATGTTAGAACATCATTTTCCACGTAATATAGCAATAACCAATCCGGCTGAATGTGACATTCTCTAAAGCCCATAAAATTGCCTTTTAACTCATGATCTCTATATTTTCTGTCTAATGTTTCACCTTTTAATAAAGCATCAACAACTTTTTCTAAGAGTTCAATTTTTAACCCACGCTTCTTTGCACGCTTTAGGCTCTTTTTGAATTTTGTTGTGATAATTAATTCGTACTTCTGCACTACATATCCTTAAGAGCATCTGCAAAGTTTTTGTATCGTTTTGCGTTTGGATCGCGACTTAAGTTTCGAGCCTCTTCCATTGCTTCAAGCACTTCTGCATTATATTTAGGCATTTCAACATTGAATGGAAGTCCGCCCCGCAATACGCATTGTTTTAAGAATATGTTCATTGCAGACGACATATCAAGACCGAGATTAGAAAATAATTCTACAGCTTGCTCTTTTAAATCTTTTTCAATTCTTATTTGAGTGGGTATAGTTGCCATAAAAACCTCTTGTAATAATTTTAATACAAATAGTTTACAATGTCAACCTTTTGTATTAAGTATTTGTGCCGTTAGCTCATCCATTTCGCCATTGTAATACCTTTCTAAAATTTTATGAAAAATTGAATCGTCATCGGAAACAAGGGCAAATAAAGTCATGCTTGATTTTAGTTTCATTGCATCAATGTAGCCAAATATTTTTTCTGCATCTGTTTCTTCTAGGGCAAGCAAGGCTTCCGATATTTCTATAAGATTTTTTCCCAATGTGCTATCGTTTAAGTATGCTATTGCTTCTTCTTTAGACTGAATAGCATAATGAACGGCAATTGGGCTTTGCCCTAAGCCTTTTATTTGCGGAAAAATAAACCACATCCAATGGCTTTGCTTTTCGCCGTTTTTTATTTCGCTTAGGGCGGTTCCGTATGTGTTTTTTTGAGCTGAGATAAAGCGTTCTAAGTTGTGTTTTTGCATGGGGAAGGTCCTTATGGTTCCAATATTTTGTTTACAACGGGATAAATTTCTTCAATTAAATTTTGATAATAATTTTTAATCTCAGTGTCGGTAAGATCTATTAAATCCTTTAAGTCTATTGCTTTCCAAAGAGGCCAAACAATTGAAGATTCATAACCTTGCGGTTTATCCCAAGGAGCTTCGCTAATTTGCTTATTTGTTGTATATATTCCAAAAAATAAATTTTGAAAATAAGCAGAATCAAATTGAAAAACAATTTCGAATTTCCAAGACTTGCTAGCAAATGACACCCAGGAATCTTTTACAGAGAAATCACAACTCTTATTGATTTCTACATCAGTAGAGAATCTCTCGTTTATAGTTTTCTTAATAAAGTCAAAATATGTTTCAAATTTTGAACAAACCAAGTTTTGTTTTATTTGAAAAAAACTATTATTAATTTTTTCTGCTATTTCATAATTTTCTTTATTTTTACATACTAATTTTACTAATTCATCCATGTATTGTTTCTCCAAATCTGTTCCTGTAAGATTTTTAATGTGGTTTCTGTACTGACATAAGGTTTCTCGTATCATTGGCTTTTCGGCAACAAGTGGTATGCACTCTTCAATCCATTTAACAACATGTTCTCTGTAAGAAATAGGAATATATGCAACTCCATCTGCTGATTGTTCTGATGCATCATATCCATTTAATGTTAAATAGATAATTCTATGTTTTTCTTTTTCGCCTTTTGAATAGTCTTTTGTTAAACAGGTATCATACCGTTTTAGCTGTTCCCACTGGTCTTTTGCATATATTTTGTTTTCAATACATACAGTCTCAACGACAGAATCTTGAATTTCAATATTCGTGATTAGAATATCCATTCGCCCAGAAACTTTTTCATCTTTGTAGTTGAAAGAAATCTCTGTGCCGACTTTACCGTTACTTGCATCAATTTTCAAAGGTATTTTTTCTTTGTCAAAAAATTCTTTTTGACCGTCTCCGCTTTTTGACGTATTAATTATTTCTTGAGATAATGCAATTCTTAAAAAGGCTTCTAAAAACACACTTCCCATATCATGGGAGCCTTTTGGATTTAGAAGTTCAGCTAAAATTTTAGAGTGTGTATTTTCATAGTGGTTTACTCCACAAGCCTTAAACATGTTAAACCGTGCACCGGTTGCGGCTAAAAGTTCATCATTCTTTTTTATAAGCAATGATACTTGCGAAAGTAAACTTTCAGCTACCTTTTTGTCAAATGAATTGTCTTTATTCTGCTCAGACATAATCTTTCTCCTTTTTATAGTATATCACATTTGCTTTAATTTTTCGCAACCTTTAAAAGCTTCCTTTCCAATTTCTTTTATACTTGAGGGTAGAGAAATATCTTGTATTTTTTTGCAATTTTCAAAACAATAGTTGCCAATACCAGTCAAAGTCTTAGGAAGTTCTATTTTTTTCACTCTTGAACAATTTTCAAAAGTACCCCTACATAGTTCTTTTAAGTTAGACGGAAGTGTAATTTTCTGTAAATTTTTGCAGTCTTCAAAAGCACCTGCTCCAATCGCTGTTACAGAATTAGGGATGTTTATTTTCTTTAAATGTTTACACTGTGAAAAAGCATATTCACTAATTTCAGTCACTGTGCCAAGAACCACGCAGTTTTTTTTATGTTGAATTGCAATATATGAATGCATTTTGGTTTTATCTTTGCTGTACAAAACATTGTCTATAAAACTGTATGTAGGATGAGATTGAGATATTACAAACTTTTTTAACGCATCACAGTTGGAAACAATATGTGATCCTATTATTTCTACAGATTCTGGAATCTGTATGCTTATCAAATTTTTACATCTATCAAAAGCACCTGTTCTTACTTCACGTAAACGAGAAGGAAGTACAATCTCTTTTAAGCTTTTACAAAAGGCAAAACTAAATGTGTCTATAATATCTAATGTGTCAGGGAAAGTAATTCCTTGTAGTTTTTCACAATAATGAAATGCCCTATGCCCTATTATTTTCAAGTTTTCGGAAAATGTAATATGCCTTAAGTTTTTACAGTGACCAAAACCCCAATCGCCTATTTTTACGACCGTGTTAGGAATGTTAATTTTTTGTAGCTTGCCACATTCTGCAAAAGTACGGTACCCTATCTCTACCAAGAGACTTGGAAGTTTTA
>CAYJPS010000158.1:0-4055 GCA_964372135.1 uncultured Treponemataceae bacterium
TCTCATTTTTTCTGATACAGCAAGACCTGACGCATCGTCACCAGCACGGTTAATTTTTTCACCTGATGAAAGCTTTTCCATGTCCTTAGACTGAGCTAGGTTTGTTACACCAAGAGTACGGTTTGCATACATCGCTGACATGTTGTGATTAATAATCATAATATTCCTCCATGGAATTGTTTTAGAATAACTTCCTGTTATTCTTTGTGTTTTTATAAAAACAGAAAACTGTCTTTAACCTCACAATGATTGTTACTAGTTGCATTTCTTCAACGAAGATAGACAACTATGAAACTCTCGTTTTATATATCGGTGCACATGCATAGATTCTTTACTGTTTTTTATATTTTTTTAGCATTTTTTTTATGATTATGTTACACTGATATAAGGAGATACTTTATGTTTCAATGTCCATTTTGTAAAAACACAAAAATAATAGAAGAAATAATAAAAAATAAACATTTTTTTCAATGCCTCTTACTTGGAAATAAGGGGTGCGGTGGTTTTTTTGTGCACCCCGACGACTTTAATGCAAAAGAAGAACAAAAAAATCGCTATTTGCTTCATACGAATAAGCTTGGTTCTAGAAGTGAAAATAATGGGTATAGAAAATATTTGGAAAAATTTGTAACTACGGTGTTGCATTACGAAAAAAAGAAAGAGGCAAGGGGTGATATTCACACTCTTTTTGATTATGGCTCGGGTCCAAGCCCTGCGTTGGTACTGCTATTAAAAGAATACAATCAAAAATTTATATTCAAAAATGATGTTCAAATAAAACATTGGGATCCCTTTTTTTACCCCGATGGAGATTTTTTTGAACATGGGGCAGACATTGTTTTTTGCCTTGAAGTAATAGAACATTTTGAAAATCCGGCAGAAGGTTTTGAGGGATTGGCAAAGGCATGTAGCCAAGGTGGACTTGTAGCCATACAAACGCAGCTTGCGCCAAAGTCTTTTGATGAGTTTAGAAAGTGGTGGTATAAGGATGATTTTACTCACGTGAATTTTTATACACTTTCTTCTATACAAAATTGTGCAAAAAGGGTGGGCTTGATATTGGAAGCAGAGGAAGATGGCGTGGTATTTTTACGGAAAAAATAGAGTCTGTTAAAACTCGCAAATTAAATGTAGCCGCAGATGAATAGGATATATAGGATGATTTTTCTTTTCGTGCACATGAATCATAATCCTGTTTAATCCTGAGTATCTGCGGTTAAATGTAATTAGTTTTTCAAGATTGATTTCTGTGGCGTAATGATCTCTCTTTGATTATCTATTTTTTTACAAAAAACACTATTTTTCGTGCACACCATATTGACACATTTTTTGTTTTTTGATATATTATTTGAACTGGGGGTGTAGCGAAGCTGGTTATCGCGCCGGCCTGTCAAGCCGGAGATCGCGGGTTCGAGCCCCGTCACTCCCGTAGAGTTTGTCTTTTTTAGATGAACTCTTTTTTTTTCACCTATGCAGGGTTCGAATTGGTGCATTGCAAAAATGGTTTGTGGATTTTAGTATTCTTCGAATTGTTTTTATAAACCCTGTTTATATATTTTGGTTTTTGTTTTTCGTAGTAAAGACAAAAACCTTTTTTATAGGCTATAACAGCTACCACCAAGACTGGTCATTATATAACCACAGATTTCACAGATTACGCAGATTTTGATTTGTCGCGTGTTGAACGACTCTTACATCTACCACAAAAATACTAAAGTCAAAACTATTTATAGTTTTGGCATGTTTTAGACGTTCCTTTTTTTAATATTTTCTGTAGCACTTTCCAATAGAAATCCTATAAATCTGTGTAATCTGTGGTTTTAAAATAAAAAAGACTGTCCGCTCGGACAGCCCTGTTTGCTTTGTAATTAAAACAGATTAATTTTCAATGATAGCTATAATATCATCTGCTTTAAGAATTAAACAGTCTTCGCCATCAAGTTTTATTTGAGTTCCTGCATACTTATCGTACATAACTCTTTGTTTTGGTTGTACTTTAATTTTTTCAGAGTCATCGCCAATAGCAATAACTACTGCAATTTGAGTTTTTTCTTGCGCTGTATCTGGAATAATAATTCCACTTGCTGTTTTTGACTCAGTTTTTTCAATTTGTACAAGAACTCTGTCTTGCAAAGGGGTAACCTTCATGTTTTATCCTCCAACGGAAAGTATTAAATTTAATATGTAATAAATATACGCAAAATCCACTTTGTTGTCAAGAAAGAATGTGTTTTTTACATTGATTTTGTTTTTTTACCTCTTGCAAAACACCATAGAAACAGATACAATTACAACGCGTATATTATAAAGGATATAGCTTACATTAAATATATGGAGAAAAACAGTATGAAATTACATACATTATTTTTTATGGTAGCACTTTTTGTGTTGATGCTTTTTACTTCTTGTGAAAGTACACCAACAGAACCCGTTGAAGATCCAAATTTTATTGGTGACTTTGACCCTATTCAACTCGAGAATATTTTATGTCTTCGAGATTCATTTGGTAAACTTACCCCAACGGAAGTTCGATTATATTTTATTCCTCGAACAAATGTAGTAGAAATGTATCTGCGCGATGGTATGACAGCTTATGTGCTTCTTTTTGAAGGCGATGAAAGAAAACAACTTCTTGAAGGAATCGAATTATATGCTAATGCTTATGCATCTTATGTAGAGGGTGATAAATCAGCACTTGAAGAACGAGAACCGAATCGCGATAATTATTTTAATGAGGGTGATATGTCCGTTGCATGGGGAGTTGCTAGTACTGCCAGAAATAATAGTACCACCTTTCAAACAAATTACAAATATTTAGAAGTGAATAGACCATACTTTGAATTGATGGTAGAAAAAACAAAAGATAAAGATAATGCAAGTGTTTTTTCTCCTGTTTTACGACTCTACTTTTCTCCTACGCACTTAGAAACACTTTTGGAGAGAATAGACCAAGAAAATTTAGAACTCTTGGTTAAAGAGCTTGAAGAAGAAGCATTTGCTTTTTAACGATATTTTGAAATTATGCAAAGGCTATCCAAAAGGGTAGCCTTTTTTTTGTTAGATTAAAAAAATGACTTGAAAAAAATACCATAACATGCTATAGTCTCATTCGAAAGGATGGAAACTTGTCTTATGTTGCGTGTTGTATTGAACGCAACAAAGTTTTTCTAGGAGAGGATATGAAATTTATTTTTTTAGGACCACCCGGAGCAGGGAAAGGGACTTTAGCGGCAGTAGTTTCAATGAAGTATGGGATTCCTCATATTTCAACCGGTGTTATTTTTAGAGAAGCAATTAAAGCAGGTAGTCCGCTTGGGTTAAAAGTTAAGGCAATAATTGATTCAGGTGCTCTTGTAAGTGATGAATTGACAATTGAATTGGTAAAGGAAAGGCTTTCTCAAAATGATGTTTCAAATGGATTTATCTTAGACGGTTTTCCTCGCACAATTGCTCAAGCAGAAGGGTTGTGCAATATTTCTGAAATAGACTCAGTTGTTAATTTTACTATTTCGGATGAAGATGTAATTAAAAGACTTTCGGGCAGACGTGTTTGTAAAAACTGTGGACAAAATTATCACATAGATTTTATTAAGCCATCGGTAAGTGGTGTTTGTGATGTTTGTTCAGGTGAGTTATTTATTCGAGACGATGACAAACCTGAAGCAATACAAAATAGGCTAGCAGTGTATGAAAAACAAACAGAGCCTCTTATTGATTTTTATGAAAAAAAAGGTACTCTTGTAAACGTCGATGCTAGCCCAGCTACAGAATTGATTCTTGAGGAATTTCTTATAAAATTTCCTTTATAATACGCTAATTTGTAACCATATGTTGAGAGCAAGGTAAAAATTAACGAGCAGTATAATATAATGCAACATGAACGACCTATTGACTAATCATGCATGGTTTGGTATCATATAACTACTTTTATTTGGGGGTTTTCTTTTGGCAGGAAAAAAATCATCGGCAGAAAAAAGACACAGACAGAGTGAAGAAAGACGATTTCGAAACAAAGCTGTAAAAAGTTCTGCTCGTACACATGCAAAGAAATTTGT
>CAYJPS010000159.1:0-3982 GCA_964372135.1 uncultured Treponemataceae bacterium
T
The DNA here is from genome assembly GCA_964372135.1 of uncultured Treponemataceae bacterium. Taxonomy (GTDB): domain Bacteria; phylum Spirochaetota; class Spirochaetia; order Treponematales; family Treponemataceae; genus CAYJFX01. Next base: position 2 of record CAYJPS010000159.1, read on the forward strand.
GAGCTTGGTTCTTATTGGATCAATGGTAGGAGCACAAACTGTATCAGTTACAAACAAAACTGATACAGAGATTGGAGAATTTGATTATGGTGAAAATGCTGAAACAGGCGTAATACACCTGCGAAATGCTACAGGCGTTTCAGTATCTGATGACTGGTATGACATTGAAGCAAATGTACGCTTCAAACTTGGTTTTGCTGATAATAATAACACAGATTTAGATTCTATTTCTATTGATGATGACACAAAAATTGCAGCCTATGTTCGACCATTTGCTGGATTTGAAATTGCAGCTGGTACACACTTAGAAGACTCTATTGGTGTGGATTCATTATGGTGGGATACTGATGCAAACGCTAACCAAGAGTACAAGTCTATTGACAATAAATATTATGGCTATGGTACTCGCTACGCAAATGCAGGTTTTATGATCCGTTATACAGGAATTGAAGGACTTATGTTAGCAGCGGTTCTTCCTACTGATAGTGATTATGCTTCTCTTTTTGATGGAGAGGATATTATTCCAATGAACTTTGCAGCAAGCTATACAATGGATGGCGTATTCAGCGTAGGTGGAATTGCAAAAATAAACGTACTTAGTGAAGGTGCAAATCAATTTACAGGTTCTGTAAACTACTTAGGTGCAGAAGCTGGAGAAGTTGGAGCATATTATACATACACAACTGAATCTGATGCAAAAAATGACTCTTTTTCTCAATTCGGTATTGTTGGTAGCTTAGATGTTGCAGGATTTACTATTGCTCCTGAGTTTTCAATGCAAGTTGCAGAAGATAATACTCCTGAGGGAACAGAAAGAAATGGCATTCCATTGTTTGCCAAAGCAGATGTATCATACCCAATTGGCGATATGACACCTGCACTTCGTTTATGGTATTCATCTGGTTACTATACTGGCAATTCAGAAAACAATGAAACAACAAAATTTGCTATTGAGCCTTCTGTATCTTACAGCTTTGGTGATGTAGGTACCGCTTCAATCGGTGCAAATTTCCGTGTTCAAGAAGCCTCTTGGGATGATGGGTTTGACACAAAATGGTTTATTCCTATCTCATGGAGTTTTTCTCTCTAATATAGGTTAACTACTGCATGTAGTTATTCTTATAACTCTATTGCATATAGAGAATAAAATAAATTGGAAAAGGGGCTATTGTTATTCTTGTACAAAAGCTCCTTTTCTTTACTATAAGGGTATGTAAGTGAAATGTAATATACTGGTAATTGGAAATGAAGTTCATGTTGCACAAGAAATACAAGGGATTTTAGAAAAACAAGGTGCCTTTATTGAAGTCGCTTATAATGGGCAGCATGGAATTACAAATGCCCAAAATAATATCTATGATCTTATCATATTAGACCCCACTCTTCCACAAATGAGCGGTCTTGATGTTCTTCAAAATCTAAGCCAAGAAAAAACTCAAGCACCAATTTTAATGCTCATATCAAAAAATCAAATTGGAGAATTGGCTTCGTACTTTGAGCATGGAGCTCGCGATTACATTATGAAACCCATTACTGTAAAAGAACTCCTCGATAAAACAAAGATTCTTTTAGGCATAAAGAAACAGCAAGAGATCACAAAACCCATTACATACGGCGACATAGAATTAAATCTGGAAGAAAAAATGATTTCGCGCAAAGAAGAATCAGTTACACTGCAAAAAAAAGAGTACCAAATAATGGCTCTACTCATATATAGCCCAGGGCAGATTTTTTCAAAACAGTTGATAATAGAAAAATTCTGGGGTGAACGCTCTGGTCTTGAAGACAATAACATCGAGGTACATATTTCACTATTGCGAAAAAAATTGCAATCAATTGGAGCAAAGGTGAAGATACGTACAGTACGCGGTGTTGGTTATGCACTAACTATGAGTGAATAAAAAAACTTTTAATTATGAAAGCTGTTATATATCAGGTTTCCGAAGCTTATCGGAAGCCTTTTTTTTCTTGTCAACCGACAGTTGACAAGATTTTAGCCGTTCGCAACCCTCAGTTGACATTTTTCAAGGTAAAATCGCTTGTTTGCTGCAATTTTGTGCTATACTATTATAGTAATACTATTTTTAGGAGTTACTAGATGAATATTACACAACGACTAGTCGAATTACGCAAAAAAACAGGGTTATCACAAGAAGAGTTTGGTGAAAAACTAGGGCTATCAAGACAATCAATTTCAAAATGGGAAACAGGTGAAGCGATTCCCGATGTAGATAATTTAATTTTGCTATCTCAAAAATATGATGTAAGCATAGATTATATACTTTTAGGAAAAGAGCATGCCCATGTGGAAACCTTTGCACCCAAAAAGCCAAAGAAAAAAAAGAATGGCGCTGATTACGAAGCCCTTCTATGGTTTTTGACAGTTAGCGCAGTTGGTGCCATGTGGTATTTTCTAACAAATATCTGGACATAGTTTTTCTGTCACGGAAATCAATTTTGAATAACTAATTAAGTTTAACCAAAGATGAACAGAATGTAAAGGATATTTTTTTTGTGGTGTAAAGGGAAAAAATACCATTATCCTGTTTAATCCTGTATATCAGCGGCAATAAAAAGGACACTTTTGGTTGAAAATTGATTTCCCTGTTTTTCTGTATAACAAAGATTGACAAAATACAATATAATCTATACAGTAAAACATGCGATTTATTTTAATTATTTTATTATTTTTAGGAAACATAGTTATTGCCCAAAATACAAGTAACACTGTTTCTGTAAACACTACCTTTGTTGAAGAAACAACCGTGTACAGTACCGCCCTTTACGGTGCTCGAGTTGAGCCTATTACGGTAACAGAAGTTCCTGTTCCTTTTGCAGGCACCATCCTAGACATTTATGTTGAAGAAGGCAGTAGTGTATCAGTAAACGCGCCATTGTACTCAATAGAGCGCACTGTGCAAGGTTCTATTCAATACTACGAGCCTTTAATTGTAAGAGCTTTGTCGGCAGGTATTGTAAGTGATATTACTATTAGAGAACGTGAAGAAGTTCGTGATGCTACAGTAAGTATGACAGTTGCAGACATTTCTTCATTAAAGGCAGTCCTTTCTGTAAGCGATAAAGATATTCGCACCATTACACTAGGTCAAGAATGTACAATTCAAAATATAGATGGAACAAATGCGATAATTAACAAAATTAATGTACTTCCAAATAGCCAAACAGGGCTTTTTTCTGTTGAAGTGATGTTTGGCAATAACTATGATGTATTTGCTGGGATGTTTGTAACAATTGAAATTCCAATAAATCCCGTTCATGGAACATTTATACCATCTGCAGCCATTGTTTCACGATATGGGAAAAAATTTGTGTGGGAAGTTACCCAAGACAACAAAGCTAATATGAGAGAAATTGAGGTAATAAATATACGTGAGGATATGACTCTCGTTGGGGGTTTGCAAGGAAGAGTACAAATTGCTACTACCAATACACGTTTTTTAACCCAAGACATGACGGTCTCACCCATTTCAAATAATGATAATCGCACAAGGTAGGTAGAAAGTGTATTTTTATTTACTTACAAAAAGGCGTATTATTTTATTTATAGCCCTCCTTGGGGTACTCGGTGGCTTTTATGCCCTATCACAATTAGAAATTAAATTATACCCTGATATTGCAAAACCTGTGGTGCGTGTTTTTATTTCTCATCCGTCATACACCACGCTCGATTTTGTAGATGCGTATCAGACTACAATTGATTCAGCGGTAAATGCAGTAGAAAATGTAGATGATGTTGAAACTACATCAAGTAATGGAAGAACCTTTGTTATTTTTCGCTTTGATTATGGCATAAACTCTGAAGATGCAAAAGATGATGTTCAAGCAGCGTTTGATAATATAAAAAGCGACTTACCAGAAGAAAGTGATGATTTTACTGTTAGCCATTATAGTGAAACAGTTAGTGAGCTAGGTATGGCTCTTTTTTCAAGCGAAGTCGATGAAAAAGCCTTATACGATTTA
>CAYJPS010000160.1:0-3982 GCA_964372135.1 uncultured Treponemataceae bacterium
AATGGTAAAGACATCTCTGCCTTGCGAGAAATTCATTTTCCTCATTCATTAGGCTTACTTTATTCTACTTTTACAGCTTATTGTGGATTTAAGGTTAATAGCGGTGAATATAAACTCATGGGGCTCGCCCCTTACGGAAATGCACATAGCGAGCGTACCCAAATGTTTGAGCGGAAAATTCGTGAAAACCTTATCAATATTCATGAAGATGGTTCATATACTTTGAACATGGATTATTTTTCTTACGCTACCGACACATGTATGTATCATAAATCTCGTTGGATAAAGCTTTTTGGAATTAACCCGCGCAAAAGAGAGTCAGAAGAACTAGGGCAAGAATATATGGATATGGCATTAGCCATTCAAAAAGTGACTGAAGACATCGTATTACGATTAGTTCGTACCGCAAAAGCATTGACTGGAAGTTCAAACCTCTGCCTTGCTGGAGGTGTGGCCCTTAACTGTGTAGCCAATGGCAAAATATTACAACAAAAAATCTTTGACAAAATATGGATTCAGCCCGCTTCAGGTGATGCAGGTGGAGCTTTGGGCGCTGCTTTAGCTTTGTGGCATATTGGGTTTGAACAAAGAAGAGAAATCACGTCCCAGAACGACTCTATGCAAGGAGCTTACCTAGGACCAAGTTTTGATACAGGGCAAATTACTCGTATGTGCAAAAAATTTCATGCTGTAAGCACTATGTATAACGACTTTCAGGAGCTCTGCTGTACGGTTGCCGATTTGCTTAATGAAGGCAAAGTTGTAGGTTGGTTTCAAGGACGTATGGAATATGGCCCAAGGGCGCTTGGTGCTCGTTCCATCCTAGGGGATGCAAGACATCCTGAAATGCAGAAAAAACTTAATCTAAAGATTAAATATCGTGAAGGTTTTAGACCTTTTGCACCCTCTATACTTGAAGAATATACTCAAGAGTATTTTAATATTAAGGAACAGTCACCTTACATGCTCTTTGTTGCTGAGGTAGCAAAAAAGTATTGTCATGATTTACCTGAAAACTATGAAGATTTGTCAATTTGGGAACGACTTTATTGGCAACGCTCTGTAGTCCCAGCTATAACACATGTAGATTTTTCAGCGCGTATTCAATCTGTGAGCAAAGAAACCAATCCTCGTTATTGGCAACTAATTAAAACATTTAATGATCGCCATTCCTGCCCTATGCTTGTGAATACAAGCTTTAATGTTCGTGGTGAACCTATTGTGTGTACTCCTGAAAATGCCTACCTTTGTTTCATGCGCACAGAAATGGATTACCTTGTGCTTGGTGACTTACTGCTTAAAAAAGAAGATCAACCGGAACTTTGCAAGGATAAGGATTGGCATTCTATGTATCTTTTAGACTAAGACACATAAAACCATGTATAATCCAACTCAAGTGTACCCTAAAACTCATTTTATATGTTTTTGCTAAAAAACCCTACTAACACTTTTAAATCCTGACGTTTTCAAAAATTTCATATTATGTATAAAATTTTGCATACTATTAGAAGGGTCTATTGTAGCAAAATTAAGCTTATTTAGTTTTATTCTGTCATAATTTACTGATAATATTGTTATATCTTCGTTATGCCCAGTCGATGTATTGAGTACGTTATCTACAGCGTGAACAATGACATTTTGAACAGGTAAAATTGCAAACATATCTCTTGCGATACACATAGAACAACTGCATACATAATCCTGTATAAGATCAAAATAAGCCGATTTTGACAGCCATTAAATGTTTTGAAGCTAACCTATTCTTTTATTGCTCTTTTTAATAAAAAAACTCCTATTGTTACAGCACAAAATTCAGCAAAGGCAATACTCAGCCATATTCCATTTATGCCTAAAAATACCGGCAATACAAATATGCCGATACTTACAAACACAAAACCTCTACTTGCTGCCACAATAACTGATTCGCGACCTTTACCTATAAAAGTAAAATATCCTGAATTTAATATATTAAATCCAGACATTAAGAAGGCAATCCCAAAAAGTTTTCCACCTGACACCGCTAATTCAACTAAAGAAGCATCATCTGTAATAAATAGAGAAACAAGCTGTTTTCCTGTAAAAAACAATAATGAAAATAGTATAAGTCCAAAAATAAAATTAACAATATACGATATTTTCATGATTTGCTTAACTCTTTCAGTATTTTTTGCACCAAAATTGTAGCTTACTATGGGGCCTATGCCATCGGAAACGCCAAATAGTATCATTCCCCCTAATGTGCCAACATAGTTAATTGTAGTAAATGCGGCAACGCCTCCTTCTCCAGCTATTTTCATAAGCGAAATATTAAATAAAAATGCGGTTATTGCTATTGATATAGAATTAATTCCTTCGGATGCTCCATTATACAAAACGCTTTTTATACTTAGAGATGAAAACTTCCCTATAAAAATATTTATAACATTCTCTTTGTTGAGCATGGGAGATATCACTACTAAAAGAGCTGAACTGTATGCTAATCCTGTTGCAAGTGCAGCACCCATTACATCCATTTGCATTTCTACGATAAACATATAATCAAGAGATATGTTTACAACAACGCTTAGAAGAGAACCATAAAAATACTTTTCAGGTTTACCAACTATTCGATTCAAAAAACCAAAATAGAACATGCTGCACATTGGTATTGCAAAAAGTGATATATAATTGATATATGTAGAACTATCTTGAAGTAATACTTTGTTTGCCCCTAATAACGTTGCAATATTTTTATTAAATGATAGTCCTAAAATTGTAATAAGTGCAGCAGACATACAAATTATAATCTTAAATGTACTGAAACAATTTTGCGCTCTTTTTTTCTTTCCCTTGCCAAGACTTATCCCTATAAAGCTTTGAGCACCAATGCTGATAATCATACTTACGCCAACAATTAACTGCATAAAAGGCAGGGCAATATTGACACTTGCAAGGGCATTACTACCTACAAATCGTCCGACAAATATACCATCAATCATACCTTGAACACCAGCTATAATCATAGCAATTACAGCTGGAAAACAATATTGAAACATTAACTTTGGAATGCTATCAGTCTCAAGTATGCTTTCATGTTCAATATTTATATTTTCTGTTGCAGAATTATTCATATTTCTTCTAACCTATTTTTTACTTTGTCAACATTGGTTTCTTCAAGAAAAATATTGCTTATGATAGCAAGCGTTTCACATAGATTTTTTATATCTTTTTCAGAATATTTTGTATTTAATCTTTCCAAAAGCTTTTGCTTTAATGCTTCGTCATAAAAATTAATACATGTATTCTCAACCACAGATAGGTAATATGTCCTTTTGTCACTGGGACTTTGCTCTCTTGTGACATAACCTTTTCTCATAAGTTCTTTTATTTTTTTTGTTACCGAGGGACGTGAAACACATAGCATATCCGCAATTTGTGTTGACGTGTACTTTCCAGGATAAGCTCTTATTATATCAATATATAATATATCATTATAGGTGAGCTTTGTTTGACCTTGTAAACTATTTTGAAGCCTTAACTCAGAAATAGATAAATCATGGTAAAATTTAGTCATTGCCATTGTTAGTTCGCTAATCACATTGTCTCCTTATCATGAGATGGTTGCGTTAAAATAGTTATTATAAGGCAACTATTTTTTTGTCAAGAGGAGTGTGAGGTATCGTCAAAATTTGTAACATGAAACGTAATATCTTGATTTTCTAGATATACAAATAGATTTTTATGACTCTGTCTACATCTTAAACCTTTGATAAATATACTGTTCTGTACTTTCTTCTTGCCATTTACTAATATTCTTAGAATTTTTTTTTGCAAAGCCAAATCCCCAGCTACACCAAAGGCATAATTTGCTGTGCGTTCAGCGTATTTTTGCCAGTTGCGGCCTTCTTTTGTGCGTATGGCAGGGGCGCACTCTTGAATGGCATCCATGACGGCTTGGGAGCTGTGGCCAGTTGCTCTCATGCGCACGGCAATCATAGCGTCA
>CAYJPS010000161.1:0-3956 GCA_964372135.1 uncultured Treponemataceae bacterium
AAGCAGAACCCCCTGCACGAGCAAGAGGTCAAATAGCAAGAGCGTATCTTTACATGGAAGCTACTTATCCACGTTACAAAATGAGCCGTCAACAAAAACAGTTGATGGAGGCTTGGAATAAACAATACCCCGTCACGCAAGACGAATGTGTGAGAAACGCTCAAATTGCAAATATTCAAAGCAACCAAAATCTCTTTGTTGGGGCATTGTGTAGGAAGTGAGGGGAAAAATCATTTGAATGGCGTAGTCAAACTGATAAAATCAGTCAGAATAACTACACCATAGGAACGATTAACTGTGATTTTATTTTAGAGGTGATAAGGGCTTGGAATGAGGTTTGAAATAGGTAGTTATATAATTACAGCATTCATAATGAACTTAGGATTGTTTTGATTTCAATTGCTAAAAAACCTTTTTACCTTTTTTATCTTCGGTTTATTTTTTACTCTTTCTTTACAAGGCTTTTTTAAGCGAGCTTTTGGCCACATCCGTTTCGACGGGCGCCGGGCTGTCTCATATTTTAAAAGATTAATTTTTATTGAAAACCATATAATTTAACGGTATAAAGATAAAAAACAAGGTGTAAAGGTGGTTGTTTGTGTCAAAAAATATTACTAAAATAAAAAAAATAAAAATAAATTCCTTTAGAGCACTTGAAAACATTACTCTTGATTTTGCAGATAGGGTAACATTAATCTGTGGTAAAAATGGATTATCGAAATCTTCTATATTAGGCATAATCGCACAATGCTTTAGTTTTAGAACTGACTACACACAAAACCCACCTGATAAAACGCTCTCTGAATTTAAAACGCTAACAGGTAAACCTTTTGAATCGTATTTTTCTGAACATTTTAGATTTTCAGAAAAATACGATATTGCAAAGAATTATGACATAGAACTTGAAGTTTACGACGGTGCAGAACAAATTACACTTGACAACTTAAAACTAAGGTTTCATGATTCAGTCGATAGAAAAAAAATTAGACCTGTTGTTCGTAATAACTCTAAAACACATAATCCCAATACAAGTCGTAATGTGACGCATCCACTGATATACCTTAGCATGAAGCGATTACTGCCAATTACTGAGCGAGAATACGATATCACAAGTAATGAGTATTTTAAAAATCATCATATAGAGTTTCAACAACTTAATAATAATTTACTTTGTAGAATAAAAAAAAATGCTGGTACAAACGTTGCTGTAACAAAAGGTACCGTTCCATCTGCCGTTGTTCACGGGAATAACTATGATCATGAAAGCGTATCGACAGGCGATGACAACTCAGGACAAATTTTACAAGCATTATTTTCATTTAAACGATTAAAAGAAATATACCCAAACTATCATGGAGGTATTATATTAATTGATGAAGCCGACGCTGCTTTATTTCCGTCAGCCCAAGAAAAACTGTTTGAAATACTTCAAAGAGAATGCAAAAAATACAATCTACAAGTAATTCTAACAAGCCACTCTCCTACTCTCATAAACAAAGTATGGCGTGCGAGCCAACGTGATAATGCTAATTATAAAGTATTATACTTAAGTAATGGGTATGGTGATATTACTTGCCAAGAAAATCTGTCATGGTCCGAAATTGTAGACGATTTACACGAAGAACGAGTTACAATCACTAAAGACATAGAAACTCCTCAGGTAAACATTTATTTTGAAGATCAAGAAGCTATAGATTTTTATAAAGCAATGATAACATCTAGGACTATTAATAAGTTAGTTAAAATAGTACCCGTAAAACTTGGGTCGACAGAGTATTTAAGAATGGTTGAAGTTGGTATTAAAGAATTCTCACAAAACAGTATAATATGCTTCGACAGTGATGTAAAAATCCCCGCAAAACTAAGCAAACACCAAAATCTACTAAAACTACCAGGAAGTTTACCTCCTGATCAATTAATTTTTGAGTTTTTATATAATCTTCCTGAAAATGATTCCTGGCTCAAAAACAATAAAACAGACCAACGTCGTATTTTTAAACATGCAGATACCTTACTCAATAAACTCAATATAACCGACATTGCTAATTTAGAAGAACAAATCATTCAATATCGCAACGACACTAATAGTCGAGGTAACAACCCTCTTCGGGAAGAGTTTAAAAATTTTTATAAATCTAAAGAAATTCAACAACTTTTATTAAAAGCTAGTTCAAACCCTTTTCGATATTGGGTAAAAAATAATAAAATTGAAACAATACCTTTTATTGAATTGCTTAAAGACGCAATAAAATATATACTCAAAAGCAGAAAAGTTCCTGATGAAATTATTTCTTCAGCTTTAAAGGATTTATAAAATGTCATTTTATACACCATTGAGATACCCTGGGGGAAAAACAAAACTTGCCCCACTTATCAAAAGCATTTTTAAGTACAATAACTTACAAGGTGGGACTTATATAGAACCGTATTCTGGTGGTGCTGGAATTGCGATTACATTACTTTTGGAAAATTTTGCTGAGTACATTGTAATTAATGACTTAGATCCTGTCATTTACACTTTTTGGAAAGTTCTTGTTGCTGATGCAAGTTGGTTATGCTCACAAATTGAACAAGTACAAGTAACAATAGATGAATGGGAAAAACAAAGACATATTAATAAAAACTATCTTCAATACTCTGATAAAGAAGTCGCTTTTTCTACATTCTTCCTAAATCGAACTAATCGTTCTGGGATTATCCAAGGAGGTGTAATTGGGGGGAAAAATCAAGTATCGAAATATAAAATAGATTGCAGGTTTAATAAAACAAACCTCATCGAACGAATTGAACGTATTGCAAAACAAAAAGATAAAATTACCGTATACAATATGGATGCAATAGAACTTATTAGTGCTGTAGATATCCAAACACCTGACAAGGTTTTATTTTACTTTGACCCGCCTTACTATAATAAGGGGCAAATGCTCTACAAGAATAGCTATACACCTGATTGTCATAAAAAAGTTGCAGATAAAATCAAAGAACTTCAAGTTCCATGGATTGTAACATATGATGATACTTTAGAAATCCGTTCACTATATCAAAAATTCTTACAAGAAGAACTAATGATAACTTACTCAGCTTATAAAGCATCAAAAGGTGCAGAATTGTTTTTTTGTAATAATCTAGAATATCAAAAGCTTACAGCGTAATTCGTAAAATTTGAACCAATTACTATCAGTCTGTATTTCTGTGTAATTATCATATTGTTTCCTTGGAAGGTTTTCAATTCAAGAGGGAAAAGGAGTGTTATTTTTACTCATTGTGAGGATTCCTCTGAAGTATGATGGTTAATATGGCTCTCATGCTAATTCAAAGCCTTATAAACAGTTGAAACATTAACAGAGAAGTCCGTAGCAAGTTTTGCAGGGCTTACACCTTCCTTATGTTGTTTACGGATTTCTTCTTTATCTTTTGGGGATAGCTTTCGAGGACGGCCAAGGTGTCGTCCTTCTTTTTTGGCACGCTCAATGCCTTCTTGTTGGCGTTCTCGGATAAGGTTACGTTCAAACTGGGCAAATGCACCAAGTATCTGAAAAAGAAGCTCTTGCATGGCCATAAGCTTATTACTTTCGGGGTTTCCGCCAAAGGTGAGATTTTCCGAGTGAAAGCAAACTGTAACGCCTTTTTGTGTCAGCTCTTGCACCATGCTTTGAAGCTCCACAAGGTTGCGTGCAAGGCGATCTATGCTGTGGACATGCAAAGTGTCGCCCTCACGCAAATAAGACAGGCAATCGGCAAGCGCAGGACGGTTTGGCTTGCTTGAGCTTATTTTGTCTTCAAAAACCTTATCCAGAGCGACATTTTCAAGTTGCCTTGCCGTGTTTTGGCTTTCTGTGCTTACTCTTATGTATCCGATGTTTGCCATTATAACCTCAGATTGATAATGCGTTATAGTGGTGTATTATGATTTGTTCTGACAAATCATGTTTTTTACTTCATCAACGGAATAAACT
>CAYJPS010000162.1:0-3907 GCA_964372135.1 uncultured Treponemataceae bacterium
TTTGGGTATAATTATATGACAGCTTAAACTGTCCAAAAAATGGGGTGCAGTTCATCCCCCAGACCCCCTTAACGCTTTTTACTGTTACAAGGTGCGGAAGGGGTTGGTTTTATGAAAAAAAACAGTTGGAAAAACCTTACATATATGTTATACTATTTTTAGGAGAAAACATGCCAATTATATCTAACTTTTATGGAATGATAATAAAAATGTATTTTCAACAAAAAGAACATAACCCTCCTCATTTTCATGTTATTTATGGTGAATACAGTGGCGCAATTGATATTCAAACATTAAAACTTATGGAAGGAGACTTACCAGATAAAGCGTTAGCAATTGCAAAAGAGTGGGCTTCTCAGTATCAAAAAGAGCTGTTGCAAATATGGGAAACACAAGAATTTATTAAACTTCCCCCATTGGTATAAAGGAGATTACAATGTTTCACAAAATAGAAAAAATAACAGCTTTAGATAATTATATATTACATATTTTTTTTAAGGATGGTACTGAAGTTCTCTATGATGTAAAGCCCCTCTTTATAAAATGGAAGTCATTTTTGAGCCTCACCGTAATTGACGGATTGTTTTATCAAGTTAAAGTTGATGTTGGCGGTTTTGGAATTTATTGGAACGATGAATTGGATTTATCATGTGATGAATTATACGAAAACGGAAAAGTGATAGAACATTCTTAAAATTTATTGTAGCTCTGAAACTGGCGCTTCGGGCAAGCATCCGTCATTCTGATTCTGCCACATATCTGGGCTTTTGAAGAATCTTATTTTTGCTTAGAAGCTTCGCTTCTGACTTTTGTCAAATTTTAATTTTTAAATTTTTTAAGATTTTTTTCTAATATGAATTTACGCTTGAAGACGTAGGAATTTTTTTCAGGGGAAGATGGGACGCTATTGCAGCCCTCTTCCCCTAAAACCCCAACTCCCCTAGGCGGCTTTTTACTGTTACAGGGTGTGGGAGAAGAGTCCATTATTTGATAGGTTTTGAATACACTATGTTTTTTACTTTAAAACCAAATTTTTCATAACTTTGAATTGCAGCTTCATTAGAGTCATTAACGCTCAATTGTAAGTCTGTGCAGCCAAGTGATTGTGCATACATAGTTGCAAAATCTAAAAAACTTGTACCAATTCCATTTCGTCTAAACTTTTCATCGACACCAATTGCATCAACAACTAAATACTTTTTTTTCTCTAAAACAGGGTTGTCTACTTCATTCAACTTTAGTATCATATACCCACAAATTATATCTTTTATTGATGCAATATAAACCATTTTATTTTGAATAAGTTCTGCTAATTCTGATTTTTCAACTACTGCATCAACTTTCTTGTACACATCTGGTCTCCAGTTAGCATGTAAATCATGCACTTGCACAGCTATTTTATTGATTACATTCCAGTCAGTTATTTTGGGAATTGATATACTGGGCACTTCCACGTACTACTCCTTAGGATTTTATTCATACTTGTTGTGAATAAGGATAGCATAAACACGCATCAAAAAATAAACAAAGCCAGAATGGGCTAAAAGGCATCAGAAACTTGACCCTATTCTAGAAGCTCTTTTGACGTTTCATACTTAATTGCATACCAAGAACTTGACAGACCTTTAAAAAGGTAAACATATTACAGTTAACACCATTTTCTATTTTTGAAAGTTGTTGTTGCGTTATATGGGCTTTTTGGGCAAGTTCTTTTTGTGTTAACCCTTGTTCATTTCGTTCCTCTACTATCCTTAATGCTAGTTTTAAAAATCGTACCTCATCCTCAAAGCCTTGAGCAAACTCGGCATTTTGCATTTCTCTTTTTAAATGTTCATCAAATGTTTTCATATTATACCTCTGGCATGTCTTTTAATGTTGTTCGACTTAAAAAATCATCTCGAAAATTTTTTGCAAGCTTTATTTCTGTTTCCGGAACTGCACTAGTATTCTTTTGAAACGCATTTGTTAAAACTATATAATGTTCATAACAAAAAAAATACAGTACTCTATATTGATTCCCCGTTAGCTTGACACGAAGCTCATGTATTCCATCTTTTAGTATATCTGCGTATGGACGAGGGAGATTAGGACCTTGTTCTTGTAATACTTCTAAAAAAGCCATTACCTTTAAGCGGTTATTTGTAGGGAGGGAGTTAATAAAATCCTCGACAGGGGAAGTATTATTTTTTGTTTCATAATATACAGCCTTCCAACGTTTTGCCATAAGGTTATTCTACACCATATATGATGTATTGTCAACTAAAAGTCTTTTTGCTCTGAAGCTTCCTTCTGACTTTTCTCAAAATTTACTTATTAAATTTTTTAAGATTTTTTTCTAAAGGGGAGTTACGCTTGTAAGCGTACGTAAAAATTGCCATAGCTCGCTACGCTCCCTGCTCTAAGTAGTGTAGCAAGCGGGTTCATCGAGTCCTTGGCAATTTTTACTACCGAGTTTTGTGCTGTTCATGCACTGCATTTAGCACAAAACATCGATTATTTTGAAGTTTAGCGACGTCCTTGTCGCGATTCTTTGTGTCTGTTGCGGCTCATCCTCTAACTCCCCTAGGCGGCTTTTTACTATTCCAGGAAGGGGGATTAGTTGAAAATTAATTTAAAACATATATCGATATGTTACACCAAATAAGAGGTTGTTATGCTTTAGGTCTATTGCTGATGATGCTACACCATCATGAGTTTCAAATACATCAGTAATATTAAAATCATACCCAATACGTAATCCGACACAATTATCGCTTCCTATTTTAAATTCTTGCCCTATCGCCAGTGTGAAGTCTATAATAACACTTGCTGCCTTCAGAATTGCTGTATCGACAAGCCCTGCACTTGGCATATTTATCTCTGCAATATAATAATCTCCAAATGCAAAACTTAATTTTAATCCTGTCGAAATATAGGATACGCCCGAAGTTATTACCCCTGCCGAAACTGGATACTCATAACTTCCCCTGCCTAAAAGTGGAATCGTCATCTGATTCCTTACAGCAGCAACTTTCATATTTTCTCCTAAATAAGTAACTTCGCCAAATTTTTTTGAGCTTAAGAAACCAAGTCCTGTTTCCAATGCAAAGTTTGGAGTGAACATAATAAGCACATCAAACTGCGGTGCAATGGCAAACGCGGAGTCATTTACATCAAGTCCTAAATCTTCAAGATCATCAAAAGACTCAAGTATAGCATCATAATTTTCACCGCCTAACACTGGTAATCCTAAGTTAAGAGACCCCCCTACAGATACCTCTACTGCAAAAGCAGAAGTAATTGCAATAAAAAGAACTAACAAAACACATCCAATTTTTTTCATAACTTCACCTCGCTTATTTTTCCATTATAACACGCTTTTATTGTCTTGTGTATATATTTTTAAAGAATATTTGTACTATCGTACAATGTATTAAGGTACAATGTCAAGTATAGTATACCTATGAATATAGGAAAAGCTATAAAAAAGGCAAGAAATGAAAAAGGTATTAGTCAGCTCGAACTTGGACTTTCAATCGACAATGATGCCGCCTATATTTCGCGAGTTGAAAACAACAAAAAAGAGCCTTCGATTTCAACATTTATAAAAATATCTCACGCCCTTGAAAAAAATCCTGTAGAATTATTTACAGAAATTTTTGAAAAATAATTACTCACATTCTTGATTGACAATAGTAAACTAGAAGCTCTTTTGGCGTTCCATGCTTAATTGCATACCAAGAACTTGGCAGACCTTTAAAAAGGTAAACATATTGCAGTTTATACCATTTTCTATTTTTGAAAGCTGTTGTTGTGTTTTATGGGCATTTTGCATTTCTATTTCTAAATGTTCATCAAATGTTTTCATATTACACCCACTAATTTTTACTTGGCACAATAGAAAGCGTGTAACCTAATGGAGCCAATA
>CAYJPS010000163.1:0-3902 GCA_964372135.1 uncultured Treponemataceae bacterium
CAAAGGTAACGCTTTTTTCAAAGGTATAGGTGTTGTCTGGAACATGCGCCCTTGGCGATGACGGCCTTGGCACTTCCAAAAGGTCGCAAAGCTCATTGAGGAACGATTGAGAGGAACCAAGCTCACTTCCTCCAGACGGTGTCCATTTTAAGATAAAGGCTTCAATTGGTGGCAAATTTAACCTCGTTTGAGCGGCGTAGCTCTTATTAAGTTTAATTACGCTGAAAAAGCATAACAAGAAGCAAAAGGGATAAAGTAATCTATACCGTGTCATAGCTATCTCCAGACACTAGGGAAAAATAATATTTAAATACGCAATGTAAAGAATATATAGCAAAATAAATAATGCGCATAATGGTCATATTTGTGCCTCAGTTGGATAGCAAGCAAATTTGCTGGCTAGAAGAATATACAGTTCTCCGTAAAATGGCACAATGAAAAATGATGCACCTCCATGCCCATTTGGGGAAATACTGGTAAATGCACGTAAAGAACGTGGCATTTCGCAGTATCAACTTGCTAAAATGATTGGGCGCAATCCACGTCAGTTGACAAAAATTGAGCGAGGGAAAAATGAGCCAAGGCTAAGCACGATTATTTTACTTGCTGAAGCCCTTGATATGGATGTGTATGAGCTAGTGCATAAGACTATTGAGGCGATGAAGAGATAGATACTAAAATAGGTACGAGAAAAGGTTGTTTAGTTAAAAATCTTAAACATTATAGAGCATTGCACAAATAGTATATATCCACATTTACTTACTCTCAATAATTTTGTATGCAAGAGTAAGGGAGGATATTCTATGCTGGAAAACAATGTTCACGAACAAGAGTTGTCTCAAGAAGAACAGCGACTACTACGAGAATGGTATGAAAAACATCGCTCACAATACCTTGATAGAGCCACATCTCAACAAGAAACATTTGATAATACTTTGATTTTGCTATCTTCTGGAGCAGTAGCAGGGCTTGTTACTGTTGGCATGAAGATAGGCTCTTCCTGTTTACTCATTTTCGCAATTTTTTCTTTTCTACTTACAATTGCATCTTCAATGCTATCTTTAGTCTCTTCAGTCAAGCTTCACGAGGATTTCTATAAACAATTTGATGAAAATTTTGAAAAAAAAGATTACTCTAAAGTATTGTCATCGTCATGGGAAACGTGGGTAAAATATACTAATAACATCTCAATTATAACTGCAATTTTAGGGCTTTTTTTCATAATTATTTTGGTTTTTATTAACCCGCTTAAAATAATTGTTGTATAGATTTAGTTTGCATACCTTTTTGAATGTTTAGTAAAAAAGTCAATAATTTTTTATCATTATGAAAAAATTGACCTGGGAGCAAAATCTTAGTAGGCTGACTATGTAAAATGAAGGAGAAACTCTATGTCAGAAAATAAATTAAATACATCCTCTCCTGCAGGGGGGGATATCATTTCAGAGGGATGTTTAGGTTATCAACCTAGTAAATCACCCGTTCCTTCGCCCACTCAGCAAACTCAAATAGCATCATCTACACAGCAATCACAAGTGCCTACCCCCACGCAATCTTCTTCATCAACTTCTCAGGGGAATACAGGGAGTAAATAACGTATGATGCAAAACATAACGACTCCAAACGTGCCTAAAGGTGGGAAAGAGGGGTTAGGAGGTTCTCAACCAACCTCATGTCCTGTTCAAAAGCCACAAACACCACCACCTTTGCGTCAGCCGCAACCTCCAAAGGAACAGACACAAAAAAACAATAAAGATTAGCTTAGATAGCATCTGCTACGTGCTAAGATACAAACCAAAAAACTTTCGTAATAAATATGCACAATAATAAAATAAAAATTTTTTCTTTTTTTTCTGGAGCTGGTTTCTTAGACCTAGGTTTTGAAACAGAAGGTTGTGAAGTTGTTTTTGTAAATGAAGTGCATAAGCCTTTTTTAGATGCTTATATACATTCACGAAATAAACTTAACATTCCCACTCCTCAATTTGGGTATCATAATTGTAATGTATCAGATTTTTTAGCAGAAAAAAGCATTGACTTAAAGAAGTATATTGCTTTAGTGCAGAATGACAAAAATATAACAGGGTTTATTGGAGGGCCTCCTTGTCCAGATTTTTCTGTAGCAGGAAAAAATAGGGGTGAACATGGAGAAAATGGTATCCTTTCACAAATTTATATTGATATAATTTGTGAACAGCTTCCTGATTTTTTTATATTTGAAAACGTTAAAGGACTATACAGAACATCAAAACATAAAATTTTTTTCAATAAGCTAAAAGAAAAACTAATTTCTTACGGATATGTTTTAACAGAAAGACTGATTAATGCAATCGAGTATGGCGTACCTCAAGATAGAGAGCGAATTATCCTTATAGGAACTAAAAAGCAAAATTTTAAAGAAAAAATTGAAAAATTTGATTGGATATCAGAGGCAAAATATCCTAACGGAATAGCGTTTGATTTTGTTTGGCCCACATGTGACACGAACACTTCAAGCTTCCCCCCAGTATCTGTACCTTTAGAGCTGACAGTACAACATTGGTTTGAAAAAAATGAAGTTTCTAATCATCCAAACTCGAAACACTTTTTTCAACCCAGAGCCGGTTTAAAAAAATTTCTTACAGTATTAGAAGGTGATGATTCAAAAAAATCTTACAAAAGATTACACAGGTGGCGTTATTCACCCACAGCTGCATATGGAAATAATGAGGTGCATATCCATCCATATTTACCACGGAGATTATCTGCTGCGGAAGCATTGGCTATTCAATCTCTTCCTAAAAATTTTGAGCTTCCGGACAATATGACACTTACTAATATGTTTAAAACTATTGGCAATGGAGTTCCTTTTTTAGCCGCACAAGGTGTTGCTCGTTCTACAATTAATTTTTTTAGTGGAAAATAACTATGCAAATTACCGCAAGCAATATTGTCTCTTTAATAGGTAGACTACCGACAAACCAGTGGTTTAACTATGTGAACCCATCTACGACAACACAGGTACGTATTTTAAGGGTTCAATATCCAGAAGGCCCTATTTATATTGAAAGGAAAAGTAACTCTAAAAAGGACAAGACAAGCATTTCTACGGAGATGATTTGGCGTGTTGCTAATGCTACGATGGAAAACGTTCCCATAAATATTGATAGAGTCTTAGGTGCTAGCTACAATACACGCTCTGCTTTCGAAGCTTTACTAGCACACACGCCCGAATTTTATTGGTGTAAGCCGGGAAGAATTGAGTTAATAAAAAATTCTACAGAAATAAAAAAGGGACACAAGCACATCATATGGTCTCCAGACTTGCCACATGACAATGGCGTGCTATGTAAAAGTCAGCTTGAAAATATTGGTGCAATATCAGAATTACCGCAACAAATTGTTACTTATGATGCGCTAGTTGGCCCTAATGAAATTGGCGAAACTACCGCAGGACTATCTATTGATGTAAAACGAAGGCATTTACAAATTCAAATTGCACTTCTTGAGATAGGTAATCATCTTGGTTTTCGTACGTGGATTGCTAGAAATGACCAAGGCTTCAAGTATGGGAAAAAATCTATAGGCGAACTGGATGGTGTAATTAATACTCTTTCAAATGAAAAAGTATTGTCTGCTTACGAAGATGCTATCCATGCAGCATTACTGATAGACTGTATTTGGTTTAAAAATGGTAGGCTTATGCCTGCTGTCATGGAGGTTGAGCATACTACAGGGATTTTGTCAGGCTTGACACGTATGAAAAAATTGCAAGACTTTGCTCCTGCCCTTGCAGATATAAGGTGGGTTATAGTAGCACCAGATGAAGATAGAAAGTCTGTATTTGAAAAAGCTAACCTTGAGCAGTTTCGCTCTTTAAATACAAAATATTTTCCATATTCTGCGGTTGAAGAGCTTTATAG
>CAYJPS010000164.1:0-3889 GCA_964372135.1 uncultured Treponemataceae bacterium
GTTTTCCAATACGAAGGATGAGAAATATGATAATATGGGTGAACATCTTCGGTTAAGTAGATAGAATGTATGTCTTTCTGATTGTTGTTAACAAAATTTGCGAGGCGCAAACAGTCATCCTGTGCTCCAGGTACATACAATGTTCCTTCCGGGTGGCAAAAATCATTCTGTGGATCAATAATTAACAATGCATTCATATTTAAATATACCATGACATTCTCATATTGTCAAGCAAAATCGTATTTTGACACGATGGATATCGTATTTTGATGCGATGGATTTTAATTTTAATAAAAACTGGAAGCGAGTCATAATTAGCCGCAGATGATTAGGAGGCAAGAGATGATATAAGCGATTTTTGGAGATTAAAAACCATTATCCTGTTCAATCCTATATATCCATGGCTTTAAAATGGTAGCGCTACATTAAATAAGATTTGATTGGTGTTATGTTGTAAGCGCTTTACAAATTTGGCCTTTTATAGTACTATAAGTCAATATTCAGATTTTAAGGAAGAACAATGTCAGATACATACGAAGTTGCACTTGAAAAAAGCAAAAAATTAGAGCAAGATATACAAAATAATCCAAAAAAATACCGCGTTCTCACTGGTGACCGACCTACAGGCCGATTGCACATAGGCCATTATTTTGGCTCATTACAAAACCGAGTTCGACTTTCAAAAATGAACGTGCCAACGTGCATTCTCATAGCAGATTACCAAGTACTAACAGACCATGATGCCTTTCACGAAATAGCACAAAACACGAAACAACTAGTTATAGACTATTTAGCAGCAGGTATTGAGCCTTCTGATGACGTAATTATCTATCCTCACTCATACATTCCAGAAGCAAACCAACTTATGCTACCCTTTTTAACACTTGTTTCAAACTCTGAACTTAGCCGTAACCCAACAGTAAAAGAAGAAATTACGAGCGCAGGAATTAAAAGCGTTAATGCTGGAATGTATACCTACCCTGTTCACCAAGCCTGTGATATTCTATTTTGTAAGGGTACCGTTGTTCCAGTAGGTAAAGATCAGCTTCCACATATTGAAATGACAAGAACAATTGCAAGGCGCTTTAACGAAAAGTTTAGCCCAGATAATCCAGTATTCCCAGAGCCACAAGCACTCTTAAGTAAAACTCCACACATATTGGGGCTTGATGGAAGTCAAAAAATGAGCAAGAGTCGTGGTAATGCTATTATGATTAGCGCAACAGAAGACGAAACGGCAAAACTCATAAAAAAAGCAAAGACTGATGCAGAGCGTTTTATTACCTATGATCCTCAAAACCGCCCAGAAGTTGCTAACCTTTTAATGCTCATCTCCCTTTGTACTGGTGAAGAACCTGCTGCAATTGCAGAAAAAATTGGAGACGGCGGTGGCGGTATGCTTAAAAACATGCTTACCGAAAGCTTAAATGAAACACTCAGACCAATGCGAGAAAAAAGAGCACAACTTGAAACTCAAGATGACTATATTAGACAAGTACTTTTAAGCGGAGTTGAAAAAGCACGCGAAATGGCAGTAGCTACACTTAATGAGGTGAGAGCTTGTATGAATATGGAAATTTAATTCCTAATTCCAAATGCATAATTAGGGTGCAAATATTGGGGATAAGGAACCACAGATTACACAGATTTGTGGGATTTCTACTTTCGAGGTTTTTATGAATGAACATCAAGATAAAGAAACATATGAAATAATTGGTGCTGCTATGACCGTTCATAAAGAGTTAGGTTGTGGTTTTTTGGAAGCAGTATATCAAGAAGCATTAGAATGTGAATTAGCTGATTTAGGCATACAGTTTAAACGTGAAGTTAAGTTACCAATTAAGTACAAAGCCAAAGAGCTTGATTTATACTACAAAGCTGATTTTATATGTAATAATTCTGTTATAGTGGAATTAAAAGCAATAAAAATACTCACAGATATAGAAATTGCACAAGTTATTAACTATCTAAAAGCATCAAACATAAAAAAAGGGCTATTAATTAATTTTGGTGCTAAAAGTCTTGAATATAAACGAATCGTTTTATAGAAGTGTAAAGTAATAATCTGCGTAATCTGTGTAATCTGTGGTTAAAACCAGTTGGTTAAGAATTAGGAATTATTTGCTTTTCCTCTTGCCAAACCTACACAAATACAGTATAATGTTCAATAATTGAACAATTGATTTGTAAGATGCAAATGTGTTTCGGCCATGGCATTATTACCTATCATACACCCTCCAAATACACCTTGCCAATGGCAAAGGTCTCTTTAAATTATATGCAACAAGAAACAGATATTAAGCACTTATCGCAAGTGCAAAAAACTCTCAGTCAAAACCCAAATGCAAGTCAGCGCGAACTAGCTAGCTCTACCAACCTATCGCTTGGCATGACAAACGCACTTTTAAAGCGCTTTAGTGACAAGGGTTGGCTGTACATGAAAAAAATCTCTACTCGTAACATTCAATATGTTTTAACTCCTACTGGCATGAACGAACTCATGCATAGGAGTTCTCGTTATTTTAAACGCACT
This sequence comes from uncultured Treponemataceae bacterium, assembly GCA_964372135.1. Classification (GTDB taxonomy): domain Bacteria; phylum Spirochaetota; class Spirochaetia; order Treponematales; family Treponemataceae; genus CAYJFX01. Next base: position 2,534 of record CAYJPS010000164.1, read on the forward strand.
GCCCGTCTTATGAAAGATTATAAAAACATAATTTGTGATGTTATTTATAACAGCAACTGTGATAAGGTGGTTATAGTTGGAAACACTGACTTAGAGTTTTTAATTGATTTTGCCTGTGAAAATGCAGGATTATCGCTTATAAAAGTAGATGCATTTCCTTCAAAAATTGAAAAAAACACTTTAGTTATTTTTAGTGATTCAAAAGAATATTATGGATCATCTAAAACTGACGAAAGCGAAAGCAACATGATATGTATAGCGAGCCTTTTAGAAAATCACACCATAGAGCAAGAGGAACCCATATGGCAATTAAGTTAGCAAAAATACCTTTTATCGCAATAGTTTTACTATTACTTTCATCTTCTCTATTTTCAAATGACATTTTTAACAGTAAGTTAACAGCACAAGAAAAGAAAAAGCTTGAAAACGGAGAAATACTTATACGCAACATTGGCAAAGCAAAAAACATGAGTTTAAATCCTGTAACAGATGGTGCCCAAGATGTCATTGATGCTATTTACGATTTAGACCCAGCCTACCTTGCAGAAGTAATTCAAGTGAGACCTTATGAAGGGAATGAACATCTCTTAGATGAACTACAACCATTATTATTAGACATTGAAGGATATGTAGGTATTCCTTATTATTCAGAGAGAAATGGCTCTTACTATGACTTATATTCGAGTGCTGAAGTTCTTTCTAAGAACATAAGCGAAAACAGTGGTTCATTAAATGCAGATCTTTACATGAGCCCTTTTGGAAATATAAATGTTGACATAGCCTTTGATAGCAATGAATCAGAATTGTTTTATAGTATGACAAACACAGGAAATGTAAAGTACGAAGGCATAAACATTGTACGAGAAGAAAACATGCAATCGCTTGTATACGTATTTAGATACGAAGACTCTATTGTATTATATGGGATTGGCGGCGTAGATGCGTTTAGCATTTTCTTTTTACGCGACCGCATTGAAACATCATTTATTAATAGGATAAAAACCTTTTGCCAATTTATATTTGAAAAACTGTAAAAACAATTAATAATTAATAATGCATAATTAACAATTAAATTGTGGTGAGTAAAGCAGGAAGAAAAGAAACCACAGATTACACAGATTAATAGGATTTCTATTTTTGAGGTGTTTCTGTATTTTAACATATAAGGTTAAAGCTTGAAACCACAAAAAATATAAATACATTTTTATAATGTATTTAATTTAATACTTTAAGCAAAGGTTTTATTAAATTTTATTAGTAATAATCTGCGTAATCTGTGTAATCTGTGGATAGCACTTGACCATTTTGATGGTATACGCAAGAGGAATTATAAATTATGAATATTTTAATTTTAGC
>CAYJPS010000165.1:0-3845 GCA_964372135.1 uncultured Treponemataceae bacterium
ATTTGCAGTATTTTGCTGTTCTTGCAAAAGAGCTTGAAGGACACGCTCATCGTGTTGTCATAAGCTTTATTGATTATTATAAAAAAATCGCTACAAATTGGCGCAGATTGGGTTTTCAACTCATCGGCCCAGCAGAAAAAAATGCTTTGGCCCAAGGCCTTTCAGAGATCGCACGTAATTACGGCTTTGTGGTAGAAAGCTGTGCCGAAGACCTTGATCTTGACGCCTATGGCATTGCCCATTCTCGTTGTATCGACGGGGCTTTGCTTGCTAAAATCTCTGGTGATTTTCTCGATCTTCGCAAAGACGCTCATCAACGAAAAGCTTGCGGCTGCGTAAGCAGTGTAGACATAGGTATGTACAATAGCTGTTCTCACGGTTGCCAATATTGCTATGCTTCATACAGCCAAGAAAGTGTAAAACAGAACATGAAAAAACACGATCCAAACTATCCTTTGCTTTTGGGGAGAGTCCCAGAAGGCATTGAAATCAAAGAAAAAAAGCAAGCGTCAAATGTCATAAAGCAAAGAAGCCTGTTCGATTTATAAAAGCTCAACAAATTGGAGAAGAAGCTTCTTCAATGAGTGCGATTTATGATCAATACATTTTGATTTTGCAAGAGGCAGATTCAAATCGAAAGTGTAGCAGTTTAGCGGTTGAGGAATAAAGAGCTGAATTTCTATAGCTCACCTCCATGCCGACTGAAGGAATTGAGGCGGCTTTGTCTTCTGTGAACGCTTTGTGAGAGTGTATGAAGCGTGTGGATGTTGACATATGAAAAACAAATGAGCCACGCTTCGAGATGTGCCTAGGGCATTTCTCAAAATTGCGTGTGCAATTTTTGGAAGAAATGTATTTTGAAAGTAGGTATAAATTCACAGAATTCATTGAGGAGAAAATACTATGGCTAAATCCATTACAATTTTTGAAGTGAGCCCAAAAAAAGACGGCGTGGAGGGCATGTTCCAAAACGTAGAAAAGGCATTACCCCATGTGGTGAATGCACCAGGCTTTATATCTGTAGAACCTTTTACAAGTCTTGCTAATGAAGGCAAATATTGTTTTCTTTGTGTCTTTGAAAGTGAGGAAACTGCTGCGCAGTGGCGCAATGTGGCAGAACATCGTGCTGTACAGAAGGATGGGCATGATAATTTATTTGAGGAATACAAGATAACGGTAACTTCCGTGGTGCGTGAATACACAAAAGAAAATAGAAAAGAAGCCCCTAAAGATTCTAATGAATTTTTTATAAATAGATTTTAACTTAAAAACTAAAACACAAGAGTTTATTATGGATATAGATGCAATCAAGAATAATATTAAGGCAAATGTTTATCACATACCAAAAGACAAAAAAGTTCCACTGCACAAACATGATGATGTCGATGAAATATTTTACTGTATAAAAGGCTCTGGCTTTGGTGTAACAGATACAAAAGAAATAGCATTAAACGTGGGTGATGTATTTATTGCACGAGCCAAAACACTTCATTCTGTGAGGAGCGATGATGAAATGTTTGTTGCCGCGATATTAATTCCTAGCGTTTAATTATTTTGGCTTTGGTTTTCTTAATTCCAAAGCCGATTTTTATTGTTATAAATATTATAACAAAAGAATAAAGTATGTACATAAAAGAATTTGAACTAAGAAAAGAACTGTTTGCACTTTGCGAAGATAGATATAGGGATTTTGCTTCAGCTCTCATTCCCGGTTGTAATAACTTACTTGGGGTACGGATTCCGCAGTTACGGAAAATGGCAAAGCGCCTTGTCAAAGGAAATCCCATTGAATTTCTGGATAATGCGCAGGATATGTATTTTGAAGAAACCATGATTAAAGGTTTTATCATAGCCAACATGCATGAAGACATTGAAATTGTTTTAGAGCAAGTATCTTTATTTCTGCCTAAAATTACTAATTGGTCTTTGTGCGATAGTTTTTGTAATGAACTTAAAATAGTGCGAAAACATAAAGAACGAGTCTGGAAATTTTTGACTGCGTATCACCAATCTAGTGAAACTTACGAAATACGCTTCGCTGTTGTTATGCTGTTATTTCATTATATTGAAGAAAAATATTTAGATGATATTTTATTTATTTGCGATGGCATAATTCACGATGACTACTATGTCAAAATGGCTGTTGCTTGGGCTCTTTCCATGTGTTTTGTGAAATTTCCCGATGTGACGCTTGCTTACTTAAAAAACAACAAATTAGACAATGAAACATTTAATAAAACATTGCAAAAAATAAACGAATCTTTGCGAGTAGATAAAGAAAGCAAGGCAATGATTAAAGCCATGAAAAGGAAGTAACGAGCATGACTTTTGAGGAAATGTATGAAGCCGTACTAGAAAACAATGAAAGCTACGACAGCATCTTTTTTTATGCCGTTAAATCCACAGGCATTTATTGTCGGCCTTCGTGTAAATCAAAAGCACCCAAGAAAGAAAATGTAGAATTTTTCACTCACGCTCATGAAGCACGGACAGCAGGATATAGAGCATGTAAAAGATGTCGCAGTGATTTGCTTGACTATAAGCCCATGCAGGATATGGCAAAAAAGCTTAAAAAACTCATCGATGCCAGCTTTGCCGAAAGCGCCAGCCTGCGTGCAGAAATGGATACTATGGGCTTATCTCACAAGCGGATGGTGGAGATCTTCAAAGAAGAATACGGTATAACTCCCAGCCAATATATGAATGATTTACGCTACGACGAAGCCCAAAAGCTTCTCACGCAAAGCAACAATGAAATCGTTGATATTGCTTATTCAGTGGGCTTTGGGAGTTTATCGGCATTTTATAAATTTTTTAAGGAAAGAGCCAGCATGTCACCGGCGGCGTATAGAAATACAAAGATTTCAAAGTAATACTATTTTACCATCAAGCAACATAGGAAAAATAATGCAACAAAAAGCAGCTAGCCCACAAGAAGTTATTGCAAAAGTACACCAAGCAGCAGAGTTTTTAAAAGAGAAAGGCGAAGAAGCTCTCGCAGTACTTCGTGACCCCACTTCTGAGTACACTTGGAAAGACACCTATATTTTCATCATGGATATAGAGCAAAGCCTTGTGCTTTCCAATCCGGTATTTAAAGAGAGAGAAGGCGGTAATGTGCGTGAGCACCTTGATTATGCAGGGGAAAAATACGGCGTAAATCTTTGCAATCTTGCCAACAAGGGTGGAGGATGGCTTGAATTTACATGGGCAAAAGCCGGTGATTCAAGGCCATATCGTAAAGTTTCTTATATTTATCCCATCCCCGGCTATCGTTATACCGTGTGTGCCGGAATTTATAACGATACCATGACAGTAGAAGAATTGAACAATTTACTCTAAGGATATAGTATGTACGGCTTTGTCATTTATGAAAATCAATTTGGCTTTTTTAAGATTGCCTATGAAGGTGAGTGTATCGTTTTTTTCAAGAAAATTCATGATACAAACATACAGGATTTTGGCACAAAAACACCTTTTACTGAGCGCGTTTTTGAGCAACTTTGTGAGTATCTAGCCGGCAAAAGAAGAGATTTTGACGTGCCTTACAAGCTTACAGGCACAGATTTTCAAAAGAAGGTATGGCAAGCTCTGTGTTCTATCCCTTATGGAGAAACTTGCACCTATAAGGATATTGCCCTTGCTGTTGGCAATGGAAAGGATAGCCGCGCAGTTGGACTTGCTAATAACAAAAATCCTATTACGCTTATTGTTCCTTGTCATCGGGTTATAGGGAGCTCTGGAAAGCTGGTGGGTTATGCTGGTGGCCTTGAGATGAAGCAATTTTTGCTTGATATGGAGCGCCAAAATAAAGGAGTAATTAGTCGGCACTGAAAAATAGAACA
>CAYJPS010000166.1:0-3835 GCA_964372135.1 uncultured Treponemataceae bacterium
TCAGAAAAAAGCAAGAATTATTTTTAGGAAAACTAAAATTTTTTTAGGTTACTTTGATAAAAAAACAGCCGATGGCAACTTTTTAAAAATCACCATCGGCAGTTTATAAAATCTGCGCCTGAACAATTATGCAATTGTACATTACTTCCCAATTGCCTTAATCTCATCCTCACTCAAATTGGTAAGTTTTTCTATGACAGATACATCTAGTCCTTCTTGTAAAGCAGTTCTTGCAACTTCAAGAGCTTTTTCATGCGCACCTTGTTCTAAACCTTGTTTTAAGCCCTCTTGTCGTTCATAGTTAAGCATTGCAGATTGTCCGTTAAGATAATTCTCTCGCTTTTCATATTCGCTTACAAGCTCGTTATCTGCTCTAAAATATTCGTAATCTCCTACTGCTTTTTTAAATACTTCCCCTTGCATTGCTATTGATTCCTTTTCATTTTCAAAGTCACTTGAGCCAAAATAGCTTAGCCATGCTTTTAGCTCGTCCTCTTTTACCAAAGTATGCATTTTTGGTATTTCCAAAAAATGTATTTCTAACTTTTTACTCGTTACTTTTTTATTTTGCACACAATGTATCATGTGTGATGTGTGTGCAAAGTCTATGTCGTCAAACACTGTAAAAGCAACTATGTTTATGCTTATGACTGGCACAAACCGTCTAACTTCACCGCCTGCTTCTGTTTTAACTCTCTCTGCTCGGTAGCCTCTCGCCCAGTACTCTAACACACGGTCAAAGAATGTTTTGTTACCCCTCACTTGAACTTCAATAATTACCTTTTCACCTGAAGCAGTAACCGCTTTTACATCGACAATAGTTTCTGTCTCTGAAGCGTGTTCTTTTAAGTTATACGGGTTTGTTACCGTAACAGACTCAAACTCTTCTAGATCATTGTCTCTCATTACTGAATTTATAAAATTTAGCAGTATATCTTCGTTACCGCGTTGTCCCAAAAGATACCGTGCAAAATAGTCGTTCATTCTCGACAATTCACTCTTACCCATATTGTATTCCTTTTCTAAAGAATTTTCAACTATTTTTACAAGCAGTTGAGCAAGAAAAATTTCTTACATACTATATTTTAGTATTTTATTTTAAAAAAAATAGAAAATTTTAGATTTTTTGGGAAATTTTTTGAAAAAAAGAGATTTTTTTAAGGATAATGTGTAATGTAATAATAAACAATTAATATGAACGTTTTTATGTATGAAAACTGTTACATGTACCACAAGAAGCTCTCTCAGTACACGCAACAGATTTCATGAATTTTACCATTTAATTAATTCCTAATTAGGAATTAATCTACAGACCGAGCCACACGGAAACCTGTCAATGCAGAACGGTGCGTAGGAGAAAAAGGAGAACGAATAGCAATACGCATCTCAACATGATTTCCACTTCTCGCAGCACGTTTTTCTCCAAATATAGGACCTGTAGGATTATTTGTATTTTCTTTTTGGCCATAATATGTATCACTATGCCAATCATAGCACCATTCATATGCATTACCACTCATATCATAGAGCTCATATGTTGGGGATATAGGTTTTAATAAACCTACTGTAGAAACACTGAACTTTGCATAGTTCTCTATCTCGCTGTAAAAGTTTGTACCTGCATATAATGTAGGAAGAGCCTGCAAGCCACCTGCAGCATACTCCCATTCTGCCTCTGTAGGTAATCTATAACCATTTTTTGTATTGTCAGCATTTATTACAGGACTTGGAAAGTTTTCATCATCATCTCCTTGCAATATTGTATCTTTATCAATATTTGGGGGTTCAGGGTAAGAATCACCTATAAAGTATACTGGATCCAATTTTTGATTTATACTTAGCTGATTACAAAATTTTATCGCATCATACCAACTTATATGAAGAGCAGGAAAGTCATCTTGTTTTTTTTGATAACTAGTTGGCCATGCAGTCATAACTTCTTCCCACTGTGCCTCTGTTATCTCTGTTGAGCTTAACATATAACTGTCAAGCATCACATCTCTCACGGGCTTTTCATTCTCTCTGGATAATGAGGGGATTCTCGACCCCATAGAAAAAACACCTTTTTTTATACCTACAAAAGTCATGAGTACTTCACTATCACTATCATCAATATCAATAGTATAATCCTCTGGCTTTAAAGCAACTTCTTTTTCATCGTCTTCACCTGAAGAATCATTTACTTGTGGGCAGCCCATAAAGAACAACGTAGCCACAACAAATAATATCATTAAACTGTTTTTTTTCACTTTCTCTCACCTTATAAAAAAATCACCACCGGCTATTTATTTGATATTTCACACCACTATGAAGATTCTTCCTGTAGCTCAAAAGCGGGCAAAGTCAGAGTGAATAATTAATAATTATGCATTATTAATTACTTCCTTCGCCCTAACAATTCCTAATTCCGCTTTCATAATTCGTAATTATTCTACAGAACGAGCTACACGGAAGCCGGCGCCATCGTTCCGGATAGATGGGGCGCCGTTGAAGCGTTTGGACACGCGTACATCAGACGGACTATTGTTCCAGTCACCACCACGAACAACACGGGCCGAGACTGAATCAGGTCCTTCAGGATTAACATCGTTACCATTTTTCCAATAGTAATTCGCATCATAACTATCCCAGCACCATTCCACTACATTCCCGCTCATGTCATACAATGCATACGTTTCTGATACTGGACTTCTGTCTCCTTTCACCTCAGCTAGATTACTTCCTCCATACACTGCATAGTCCGGTAATTCACTATCTACGCTTGTTCCTGCCCATGTTGTCGGCCTTTCTTTCGCTCCCCCTGCTGCATACTCCCATTCTGCCTCCGTGGGTAGGCGATAGCCGTTTTTAGTTATATCCATCTTCACACTTTCGTTAGCAAAAGTAGCGTCTGTATTTGTTACCTCATCTGTAGTCATTTCATTATACTCACCTCCAATATAATACACTTCATCTAAACCCTCACTTTTACTAAGTTTATTACAAAAGCGTATCGCATCATACCAGTTTATGTATCGTGCTGGATGATTAGGATTAGGATTTGGTTCTGGACTTGGGTTTGTTTTTGGCCAGCCTCCCATCACCGCTTCCCACTGTGCTTCCGTTACCTCTGTTGCGCCTAAGTAAAAACTATTTAACGTCACAGAATGTACAGGTCTTTCATTATCGGTATATAAAATTGTCTCATCTGCATTCCCCATCGTAAAAGTACCACCTTTTATACCTATTATTTGCATAGGTATTGTATCGCCTTTACCAACATATACGGTTACATCTGCAGGCTTTACATAGACTTTCCCACCTCCGCCATTTCCGCTGTCTGTTGGCTGTGGGCACCCAATTACTAAACCTAGCACTAAGGCTAGGCTTACCAATATTATTACTTTTTTCATTTTGTTTTTCCTTTTATAAATTGAATTCACGGGTAAAATATTTTTATTGTTTGAACGCATTATTGTTCTCATGTAGATACTGTAGTATAAAAGAAAATTTTTTTCAAGAGAGAGATTTGTGCACACACGCGAGGATTCGCACTTCACAAGGTGGGTGTAGATGATGGAAAATTCTTCATAGGTTAAGATATTGGGTATAAATCAGAATGACACAAAAAAAACCGATGGCAACTTTTTTTTTCAAAATCACCATCGGCATTTTCTAAATCTGCGTAATTCTCTCGAAATCTGCGGAAACATGCTCACTAGCTTCGCCCAGACAATAATTAATTATGCATTATTAATTATTAATTATTTTTCGTGTCTTACCTTTCCTACCTTCTCTAAGTCTAACAATGTTTTTGCAGGGTCTTTTTGTTGTGCAAGGAAAATCATAGCTGCAA
>CAYJPS010000167.1:0-1280 GCA_964372135.1 uncultured Treponemataceae bacterium
TATATCTATGGAACTACAAATAATTACATGAACTTAGATACAGATTACTATATTTCTTATTCACAGCACGACGGTGTTAAGGAAAAAAACAATGTTTTTAATCTTGGAGTGCATTATTTATATATGGCTTCAAACTTTGAAAATGCTGATAAAATAAAAATCATTGATGATATGTTATATGCAATAGCTCATACAGAAGGGAACTTTATGATAGAGTTGGAGCAAAAGTATATTGGGGCAAATATAGATATTAACCATAGGGCTTTAACTATCGATGAAGTTGAAAAACTGCGGGAAAGACCTCTTGAAGTGGGCTATATAGACGATTACCAACCTGTTTCATATACAAATGAACAAGGGGAAGCAGATGGTGCAATGGTTGAAACGTTAAATTTATTTAGTGAAATCTATGGTTTTAAGGTACATTATCATCCATATAGTCCATTAGATACCCCAGCTTTACACAAAGACTTTGATATACTTTTAACCCTATATGGTGATGACGAGTTTGATTGGGAGTATTACGATGCTACAGAAGTGTATTTTCAATTACCTATGTTTGCGCAAGTTCATTTAGATGTACATAAAAAGAGTTCATCCTTAAAAGAAATACTTGATGCTTCTCCAAAGATAGGGATGCTACCGTATCAGTTTATAGATTATGACGCTTTTTTGAGAGGAATGCCAGATAATGAGATAATTTTTTATAACACTTTTGATGCTTTGCTTGATGCCTTTATAGATCGTGAAATAGATATAGTAGTTGGAACAGAATCCTCTACTACATATGCTGACTTGTATTTGCGCGGTATGGATAAAGCAACAATTATGACTGATTTTATGGTGCCTATGTATTTTTTTATATCAAAAAAAATCGCGTCAGAATACTTACCCATTTTTAATATAATGCTTGATACGGTGCCAGAGAGCGAATATAGAGTAATATTAAATAATAATGCAAATACATTTTATCCTAAGAGAACCTGGCTTGATGACCTTATTGATAGGTGGCATTTGTTTGTGATACTTCTAATACTTATACTTTTTATTTTTCTTGCTTTTGAGTATTTTCAGTCAAAAAAGAAACGAGAAGATATTACAAACGTCTATAATATTGATTCTTTAACAGGTTTAATGTCTCAACCATATTTTAGAGAAAAAGCCGCAGAACTTCTTACAAATGCTAAAGAAAATGAATATGAAGTAATATCATTAGACATCGACTTATTTAGAAATATTAATTCCTATTTTGGGGTGGATAAGGGAACCGAAGTAATAAA
>CAYJPS010000167.1:1380-3785 GCA_964372135.1 uncultured Treponemataceae bacterium
GCACTTACTGCTACAAATGAAAATCTTATATCGAGAATAACTGAAATAGTTGAAAAACATTCTATTGACCCAAGTGAAATTGAATTTGAAATTACTGAAAGTGCTATAGAAACAAATAAAACTCTGTTTTTATCTCATGTTAAAGTTTTAAAAAGTATTGGTTTTGCCATATCCATTGATGATTTTGGAGCAGGTGTTTCATCCTTGCATAGAATTACTGCAATTGATGCAGATACATTAAAACTAGACAAAGCTTTTTTTGACTTAAAAAATCAAGATAAAAAAAATAGCATTGTTGTTGAAAATGTTATCAGTATGGCAAAAAATCTTAATATGAATATTGTTGCAGAAGGTGTAGAAACTGCACAGCAAGCTAAATGGTTACAGAGGTTAAACTCAGAATATGCACAAGGGTACTATTTTGAGCGCCCCATTGATGAAGATAGTTTTAAGACATTGCTTTTAGAAAATAAGAAATATGAAATAGCAATAGGTGAATAGTGTGTTGAAATAAAAATTAAGTTTTTTTTATTGTTAATTCCTGATTCTCATGCTATACTATAGGTATGAGTACATTTACCTTAACATTTTCTAATGGAAAAACACAAAACGTAGAAAAAGGTTCGATTGTAGGCAATTACATCGATAATTTTGATGAAAGCAAAGACTCTATCATAGCAGTACGCATTAATAATGAAATTTGTTCTTTAAGTAGTTCAGTTGAATTTGATGCAGAAGTAGAGCCTGTTTTAGTTGGGACTCCCGAAGGTTCTGGTGTTTACAGGCGTTCATTGTGTTTCGTGCTTGCGACTGCCGCACATGAAGTGTTTGCAAACACTCGGCTTGTTGTTGGGCATAGTTTAGGCTATAGCTATTACTATACTCTTGACAGAGAAGAATGCATAACTCAAGAAGAAATTACGGCTTTAAAAGAAAAGATGCAAGAACTTATTTCACTTGATCTATGTATAAAACAAGACATAGTTTCATATAAAGATGCAACTATTATAATCGAAAAACTTGGACTTACCGAAACTCGAAAACAGCTTAATTATCTTGTAAGAAGAAGCTATAAAATAAATAGTTTAAGAGATTTTTCGGATCTTTATTTTGGCCCTCTTTACCCCTCAACAGGAAAGTTAAAACTTTTCGATTTGCTGCAATATCAAGAAGGGTTTTTATTGCAATTCCCTTCGACTTCTAGGCCAAATGAAATACAAAAGTATGAAGATGTGCCACAGCTTTTTAACGTGTACAAACGCTATAAAGATTGGGGGAAAATGCTTGGTGTAACTTCAGTTGCATCACTTAACGAAAAAGTTGTAACTAAGTCAATAAAAGAATTTGTAAACATTACAGAAACCTTGCAAAATAAATGTATTTCAGATATTGCAGACACTATTTTTAAGAATAAAGATATAAAAATCATACTTATTGCGGGGCCTTCAAGTTCGGGTAAAACAACTACATCAAAAAAACTTACTATGCAACTGCAAGTGTTGGGTTATACTCCGAGAGTTATTGAACTTGATACCTATTACATAGGAAAAGATAAAACTCCTCTAGATGAAAAAGGAAATCCAGATTATGAATGCCTAGAAGCACTCAACGTAGAAAAGCTCAATAATGATTTGGTTGCTTTATTTGATGGAAAAGAAATCGAACTTCCTGCCTATGATTTTAATGATGGTAAAAGTTATCCAAGTGGTAAAAAGATGAAGCTTCATAGCCATGAAATCTTAGTACTTGAAGGAATCCATGGGCTAAACGATAAACTTACCTCGTCAATTCCAAAAGAGAATAAGTTTAAGATTTATCTTTCAGCTCTTACTCAGCTCAATTTGGATGATCACAATAGAATATCAACAAGCGATAATCGTTTAGTGCGTCGTATTGTTCGTGATTATAATTTTCGTGGTATGTCTGCAGTTGCAACTATGCGTATGTGGGAAAATGTTCACAGGGGAGAAAGGGCATATATTTTTCCGTTTCAAAACAATGCTGATGTTATGCTAAATACGGCGCTCGACTATGAACTTGCTGTTCTTAAGGTATATGCAGAGCCTCTTTTACGGTGCGTAACGCCACTCGATAAAGAATACGATGAAGCTACACGCATATTGCGCTTTTTGGATAATTTTGCACCAATTCCTGCAAACCTTGTACCGACACAGTCGATTATAAGAGAGTTTATAGGCGGAAGCGATTTTAAATACTAATGCTTTTTATGTCTTGCAGCCATATTTAGCTTTTTTGATTTAAATCATTTTTTTATAAAACTACCGTTTTTGGGTCTACTTTTTTGCCGCCAAAAAAGTAGCAAAAAACCGCCGGGACGTTGCGATTCGTCCCTGAACTGCACCCAAAAAGTTAGACACTTTTTGGGGTAAAAATGAGTAAAAAAT
>CAYJPS010000168.1:0-3744 GCA_964372135.1 uncultured Treponemataceae bacterium
ATATCCCGATGCAAAAGTTGTTTTCATAGGGCCTTGTGTTGCAAAAAAAGATGAATCCGAGCATTACAGTGGAATAGTAGATGAGGCTTTAACTTTTGAAGAATTAAGCCAGTGGCTTGAAGAAGAAAACATAAAAATAGATTTAAACGAACAAAAAGATGACACAAAGCAAAGCTTAGCAAGGTTTTTCCCTACTACCGGTGGCATTTTGAAAACAATTATTAATAAAGACCCTAATTACTCTTATTTTGCGGTTGATGGCGTTGAAAATTGTATGAAAGCATTAGATGAACTTCTTGAGGGTAAAACAGAAAAATGCTTTATAGAGATGTCTGCTTGTACCGGAAGTTGCATAGGTGGGCCGGCCATGGAAAACAGAAGAAAAAATTCTATTTTAGATAATATATATATTCGCAATTATGCAGGTAAAAAAGACTTTGAAGTGTCCGCGTTATCCCCTCAAAGTGCACACAAAATTTTCACGCCTATAATTCAAGATATCTCAGTGCCATCAAAAATCGATATTGCAAATATTCTTCGTCAGATAGGAAAAGAAACTGAAGCAGATGAACTTAACTGCGGTTCATGTGGATACAACTCATGTAAAGAAAAAGCCGAAGCTGTTTATTACGGCAAAGCAGACCTTACCATGTGTCTTCCTTTTTTAAGCGAAAAAGCAGAAACTTTTTCTGATTTAATAGTAGGAAACACACCAAATGCAATTATTGTTTTAAATGATAGATTAGAAGTTCAAAAAGCAAATAGTGCGGCTGTTAAACTTTTAAATTTAAGCTCACAAAATGATATTTTGGGCGAACAAATAATAAAAGTGTTACACCCTGAGGATTTTATTACTGTTAGACAAACCGGTGTATCTATTAGAGATAAAAAAGTTTATTTAGCCGAATATGATAAGCATGTTCATCAAACTATTATTTTTGATAAACAGTATAAAATGTTTATTAGCATTATGAGAGATGTAACAGACGAAGAAAACGAAAGAGCAAAAAAAGAAGACATTAGCCGCAAAACAATAGAAACTACCGACAAAGTTATAGAAAAACAAATGAGAGTAGTTCATGAAATAGCCTCATTATTGGGAGAAACTGCTGCTGAAACTAAAGTAGCTCTTACCAAATTGAAGGAGTCGATTAAAGATGATTCATCTATGTGCTGATATTGGACATCGCAGCTTAAATAAATTCGGCGAGGAATTATGTGGCGACCAAGTTTGCGTTGTAGAAGGTGTTGACGGTTCTACAACGATAGTTTTAGCAGATGGCCTTGGCAGTGGTGTGAAAGCAAATATCCTTGCAACTCTTGCTGCTAAAATAATATCCACAATGGTTTCCGAAGGTTTAAGCATTTCAGATTGCGTTGAAACAATTGCAGAAACGCTGCCTGTTTGTGCTGTTCGTGGGGTTGCCTATTCTACTTTTACAATTTTCAGAATTTTAAAAGGCAACAAAGAAGCTGAAATTATACAATATGATAACCCACAAGTTATTTTGTTTCGAGATAACAAGCATTATGAGTTTTCTTATACTGAAACTATTATTAGCGGCAAGAAAATATTAATGTCTAAAATAAATCTTTATGAAAACGACGTGTTCTTTTTAATGAGTGACGGCTGTATTCATGCCGGAGTTGGAAAAACACTTAACTTTGGCTGGGAAAGAAAAAACATTATTGAATATATGGAGCCTTTAAGCTTTGTAGGGTTTTCTGCTAAAACATTGAATAGTATTTTGCTTGAGGAATGTTCTAATTTATATGAAAACCGTCCGGGCGATGATACTACTGTTTGCACTTTGAAAATGAGAAAAAGAGAACCTATGAATTTAATAATCGGCCCTCCTTATAACAAAAATGATGCCAATAGGATGATGTCTTTATTTTTTTCAAAAGAGGGTAAACATATAGTATGTGGTGGAACAACCTCATCAATAGCGGCAAAGTTTTTAGGTAAAGATTTAGTGCCCACACTGGATTTTGCAAGCTCAGATGTTCCTCCTATTGCAAAAATTGAAGGTGTAGAATTAGTTACAGAGGGTATTATAACTATAAATAAAGTGCTTACTTATGTAAAAGATTATTTAGCCGAAAACAAGCTTTATACAGAGTGGAGCGTAAAAAAAGATGGTGCTAGCGCAATAGCAAAATTGTTGCTTGAAGAAGCGACAGATATAAATTTTTATGTTGGTAAAGCAGTTAATCCTGCGCATCAAAACCCTACTTTACCCATTAATTTTAATATAAAAATGCAACTAATAGATGAACTATCAGATCATTTGAAAAAGATAGGAAAGAAGATTAAAGTCAGCTATTTTTAGAAAGGATAAACAGTTTAATGAAAAAATTTGATACTAAGGTACAATACATAAAATATAAAGTTTTAAGAGAAGTTGCAAGGCATGCATGGAACAATACTCTGCTTGAAAATGTTACAGATATACCTAAGCAAATAGTAACCGGAAAAGAATCTACTATGAGATGCTGTGTATACAAAGAGCGAGCAATTTTAGCTGAAAGAGTAAAAATTGCCATGGGTGGCGATAAAACGAACCCAAATATTATAGAGGTTATTGATATAGCTTGTGATGAATGCCCTGTGTCTGGTTATACTGTAACATCGTCGTGCAGAGGTTGCCTTTCTCATCGCTGCTATGATGCATGTAGATTTGGCGCTGTTTCATTTGACGAAAATCATGTGGCGCATATTGACGAAGAAAAATGTGTTGACTGTGGAGCTTGTGCAAAAGTTTGCCCATATCATGCTATTATTAGCAGGAAAAGGCCGTGTGAAAGTGCTTGCAAAGTAAAAGCAATACAAAAAGCAGAAGACAATAGCGCTGAAATTATTAACAAAAAATGCATTGCATGTGGCGCTTGTGTTTATCAATGCCCTTTCGGCTCAATTGCTGATAAATCTTTCATTTTAGATACTATAAAAATAATTCAGAATAGCAAAAACAATAAAGAATACAAAGTATATGCGGTGGTGGCACCGTCAATTTCAAGTCAATTTCAACACGCTAATTTAGGGCAAGTTGTCAGCGGCATTAAAGAGCTTGGGTTTCATACTATAGTAGAAGCCGCACTAGGCGCTGATGCAGTAGCCTTAGAAGAAGCGAAAGAGCTCTCTGAAAAAGGCTTTTTAACAAGCTCGTGTTGCCCTGCATTTGTTATGTTTATAAAACAGAATTACCCTGATTTTGCTAAAAATATTTCACACAATTTGTCCCCGATGGCAAAAATAGCGAAATACATTAAAGATACAGATCCAACCTCGAAAATTATATTTATAGGGCCTTGTACCGCTAAAAAAATGGAGTTTCAACTTGATAGCGTAAGCCCTTATATAGACAGTGTTTTAACATTTGAGGAGCTGCAAGCGCTTTTTGATAGCCGAGATTTAAACTTAGAAGAATTATCTATAGATGTACTTGATAACGCCTCGTATTTTGGACGAATTTTCGCGAGAAGCGGTGGACTATCCGACGCTGTTGTTCAAGCTATGAAAGAGCAAAATATTGATTTTGATCTAAAAGCTGAAAGATGCGATGGAATAGATGCTTGTAAAACGGCTATATTAAAATCCTCTAAAAAAATAAGCGATACAAATTTCATTGAGGGCATGGCATGTATTAACGGCTGTATCGGTGGTGCTGGTTGTTTAACCCACGGGCCCAAAGATAAGTCTGAAGTGGACAAATATGGTATGCTGGCTTATGAGAAAACATT
>CAYJPS010000169.1:0-3713 GCA_964372135.1 uncultured Treponemataceae bacterium
CCTTTATACCAGTATTTGAAGAAAATGGGTTTATTGCAACGCTTGACTTATATGTTTTTGATGAGGTGTGCACATTTATTAAGGAAAACGAAAATAGTATGAACATACCTATTATTTCAGTAAACTTATCGGCTAAAACGATGCTTGTTGATGGCATAGTCAATAGACTTAACAATATTGCATTATCACATTCATTAGATCCTAAAAAAATTGAGCTTGAAATAACCGAAAGTGCTATGGTTGCAGATGAGTCCGAGATTTTTGGCAAATTGAGAAAACTTAAAGAACTTGGTTTTGGTATCTCAATTGACGATTTTGGTGCTGGTGTGTCCTCTCTTAATCGATTAAGTTCACTCGAAGCAGATGTGTTAAAGCTAGACAAAGAATTCTTACGAAACAAAGAACAAAATGAAAGAGATGTTGTTGTTATTCAAAACATAATAACCATGGCAAAAAGCCTAAACATGTTGATTGTTGCCGAAGGCGTTGAGACGAGCATGCAAGCAAACTGGCTAAAACAAATTAACTGTGACTATGCACAAGGCTACTATTTTGAAAGGCCAATTGACCAAGAAGCGTTTAGAGAATTACTCCTTTCTAATAAAAGGTATGCGATTGAAAATACTGAGGGCGTATAGGAGTGTACACTTTTTTCTACTTAAAATTTTGTTGACAGTTTAGAGTTTTCTATGATACACTGTTGCAACAGATTGTTACATTTTTTGCATAGCTATAAAAGGAAGAAGCAAAAAAACTGCTGCTAGTTTAAGCGTTTTTTTGAAATGAGGTATTAAATGGCTAAAAGTTTCACAGAGGTTTTACATTTTATTAGTGAAAAAACCCTGGAAGAAAAAAAAAATTTGCACACTTGCCAAAAAGATGTGGATAAAAAAAATGCTCTCATACTGCAAACAATAGTATTTGCAATATCATTGATTTTAGGTATTTGCTTTATTTTATCATGTACATCGAACCTGTTTAATATTGCAGGAATTTCTGCGTTACGCTGGGTTTTTCTAGCGGTTTCGTTACTGTGTTGTTTCTTTTTTTTGTACATCAAGCATGCTCCAAGTAAGCACATCACTGCAATGATATACATAGTAAATGCCTTGGCATTTGCATATTCATTTTATGTTAGTGTATTTGTTGCACCTGAAAGTATCGGAATCTCATTTATAATTGTGCTTTTTATGTTTTCTACCCTTTTTTTAGATTATGGCTGGCGCATACATTTATTTATGACTATAATAACTGTTATCTTTATTGTGGGAACTTCCTTTTTTAAAACACCAGAAACACATATGGCAGAATCAATTAATGCTATCATAGTGCTTCTTCTTATGTTTCTCATTGGAACCATTGTTCGCTCTGCTCATTTAGATAGCTTTGTGCTTGAAAACACACTAAAAAAATATGCATATTATGATATTTTAACAGGAGTGCATAACCGACGTAAACTTTTTGAAGACTTAGCAAAATTTGAGTCTCCCGATTCAGTACATAAGATTGCTGCATTAAGTATCTTGGATATTGATTATTTTAAACAATACAATGATACATATGGGCATTTGGAAGGGGATATTTGCTTAAAGAAAATTGGGAAGTGTTTTTTAAGGTTAGAAGAAAAATACAGCATTCGTTGTTATCGTTATGGTGGCGAAGAATTTGCGATAGCTTTTATAAATTGTACTAAAGAGCAAGTTAGAGAATACGCTACTGCAATAATTAATGCTATAAGAGTCTTAGCAATTCCTCATGCTGCTTCAAATCATCACATTATCACTGCAAGTTTAGGCATAGCGTTTGTTCCTTCTGATGAAGATACAAAATTTGAATATGTTCTAAGCCTATCCGATAAAGCTCTGTATGAAGCAAAGGAAAATGGGCGAAATAAACTTCTATTTTCTGATACTTCTATAAGTGTGCATGTACAACAACTTTCAACTATTAGACAACGATGATTGCATTGTGGTTCAAGTGCTTGATTACTGCCACCTTGCTGCCTACCTGAGTTTTGTATAAAAATACAATACTTAAACAGGCAATAAAAAAAGCTAAACCCATATATTATATAGATTTAGCTTTTCTCTTTTTTTGAGCCATGAAGGATTCGAACCTTCGACCTGTAGATTAAGAGTCTATTGCTCTACCAACTGAGCTAATGGCCCTCTATTAAATATCATACCACAGGGCTTACAAAAAATCAAGCCCCATAAATATTTTAAGGGGAACGCCCTACTCTTTAATTACCCCGTCCATTTTTTTAAGACCCTCAAAAACCACACAAAAGTAAAACCTGAAAGAATCAATGAAAACACATCGGCAACAGGCTGAGACCAAATGAGCCCATCTAAGCCAAGTGTTGCGTTAAGAATAATAATTGCAGGAATAAAGGCAAGCCCTTGACGACATACCGATAAAAGAAGTGCAACCATTCCATGCCCGGTTACTTGCATAAGAGTCATAACAACAAAGATAAGACCTAAAAATGGTGCAACAGTAATTTGAGCCCGAAGCATTTGAACGCCATGGTAAATAATATCTTCGTCGTTAATAAAGCCCCGAATAATATGTTCCGCTCCAAAGAAAAAGAGCACAAAGAAAAATATACCAATTATACAAAAAGCCTTGAGTGTGTAAAAAATTGCATCCTTTAGTCTTTTTGCATTATTTGCGCCATAACAGTAGCCAAATAATGGTTGTACACCGGTCCCAACACCCATACAAATCATAATAAACATTTGCACAACCTTCATTACAATCCCCATTGCGGCAAGTGGGTCGTTTCCATATTCTGTAAGATAAAGATTATAAAAAATATTTGCAAAACTCATAAGCATATTTGAAAGAGAAGCCGGAACACCAATTGATAATACCTCTTTTGCAATACCGTCTCCCATTTGAAACTTTGCAATACTTAACGAAAGATGCCCCTTTTTTCTAGCTAAAGCAATTATATAGTAAATAACCACAACAACATTTGCAATAACGGTTGCAAGGGCGGCACCTGCAACACCGAGCTCCATTGTAAAAATAAAAATGGGGTCTAACACAATGTTTACTATTGTACTAAAAATCATTCCAAACATGGCAGTTTTGGCACTTCCCTCACTCCTAACAATATAGCCTAAAGCTGAGCCCATAATTATAAAAGGGGCACCAAGACATATATATGTTAAATAGCCTTTAACATAAGGGTGTGCAGCTTCATTTGCCCCTGTAAACACAACAAGGGTATCCATATTCATTATCCCCAGTACTGCTACAACAAGCCCAAAAACAAGGGAGCCATAAAAGGCAAAACTTGAAATATGTGCAGCCCTCTCATAATTTCTTGCTCCCAAATGGCGAGAAATATTTGCACTCGATCCTATTCCAAATAAGTTTCCTATTGCCATTAAAATAAAAAATACCGGCATTGCAAGCGAAACGGCTGCAACTTGATCTGGATCGCCTGTTCGACCAATAAAAAATGTGTCTACTAGATTATAGAGCACAAGTACTATCATCCCAATTACTGTTGGAAGTGCGAGCGACCATACTGCTCTTGGTATTGTATAGCGTTCAAAAATATCAATTTTATTTTGTTTCATTTTCATCTCCATTTGTATCCAATGATTTTAGTATATTCTGTAATTTTTCAAAGCAATGCATAAGATTAACTATTTCATCTTTTGTTAAATTCTTTTGAATAGATTGTTCAAAGTCATCAA
>CAYJPS010000170.1:0-3710 GCA_964372135.1 uncultured Treponemataceae bacterium
ACTAATGTTCCAGGATTTGCAACAATAAGCCCCATGTTTCTAAAACCAACAAGACAAATAAATAATCCAATACCTACAGTTGCTGCAGTACTAATAATTTTAGGAATTGCGCGTGCAATTTGTTTTCTAATTCCAGTAAGTGTTAAAATTAAATAAAACACACCAGATAAAAATACAACACCAAGAGCAACTTGCCATGAAGCGCCTTGCCCTGCAACCAATGTGTAAGTAAAAAATGCATTTAAGCCCATTGCAGGAGCTAGAGCGATTGGCATATTTGCCAAAAAAGCAGAGAGGAATGTACCAATAGCAGATGCAATACAGGTAACTGTAAAGAGTGCATTTTTATCCATTCCGGTTGATGAAAGAATTGCGGGATTAACAAAGATAATATATGACATAGTAACGAATGTTACAATACCACCTAATACCTCTACCTTAACAGAACTATTACGTTCACTGATTTTAAATACCTTATCGAGTAAAGTCATGAAAAATCCTCCTTTATTTTTTTGTACTCTTAAATTGTAACACGGCTTTGTATATAACGCAAGGTTTAAATTTGAAAATTTTTTAGCAAAACTAAAATTTTTTTGCGTGCACCACCTGGACTGGTCATTTTTAAATCCACAGATTACGCAGATTTTTATTTTTGCGCATTTACAATCTATTGCATCTACCACAAAAAATCAAAAATATTTATATTTTTGGTGTAATTAATTTATTAAGTAGCGCTATGATTTATTGTAACATCTAGTAGAAATCCCATAAATCTATGTAATCTGTGGTTCCTAAAAAATAGATGTCACAAACACATAAAAAAAGCTCGGAAGATTAAATAATCAACCGAGCCTCTCACTCTAATTCCTAATTCCTAATTCCTAATTCGTAATTATGAATTATTCTCTATAGCATCAATGTATGAAAGGTTAATTCTTCCCATTCTGTCAATTTCTAATAACTTAACAGGAATTTGTTGACCTTCTTTTACAACATCAGATACAGATGCAATTTTAGATCTAGAGAATTTAGAAATATGGCACAAGCCTTCTTTTCCAGGTAAAATTTCTACAAATGCTCCAAAGTCCATAATGCGCTTAACAGTACCATTATAAATAGTTCCAACTTCTGGATCTTCAACAATACCTTTTATGGCAGCTCTTGCAGCATCAGCAGACTCTGAGTTTTTAGCATAAATGGTAACTGTTCCATCATCATCTGTGTTAATGGTTACGCCGTATTGCGCACAAAGTGCTTTAACGTTCTTACCACCAGGACCAATAAGAGCACCAATTTTATCAACTGCAATTTTCATTTTGTCAATTTTTGGAGCATACTTACTTACAGTTGCTGCTGGTTTTTCAATAGTTTGGTTCATTATTCCTAAGATATGGAGTCGAGCACGTTTTGCTTGATCTAAAGCCTTAGTCATAATTTCTTTTGTAACACCTGCAATTTTAATATCCATTTGGAAAGCAGTAATACCTTCTACAGTACCAGCAACTTTAAAGTCCATATCACCTAAGTGATCTTCTTCACCTAAGATATCAGAAAGAATAGCATATTTTTCGTACTTGTCGCCTTCTGTAATAAGACCCATTGCAATACCAGCTACAGGGCGTTTCATAGGAACACCAGCGGCTAACATACACAATGTACCACCACAAACAGATGCCATTGAAGATGACCCATTAGATTCCATAATTTCAGAAACAACACGCACTGTATACGGAAACTCTTCTTTTGTTGGAACCATTGCCTCTAAAGCACGGCGAGCAAGATTACCATGACCAATTTCACGGCGTCCTGTACCCATTCTACCTACTTCACCAACAGAATATGGTGGGAAGTTATAGTGTAAAATAAAGTGTTCGCTTCTATCGCCATCGATATCATCATATACTTGTTCATCCATTGCAGTCCCTAGGGTTGCAACAGCTAAAGCTTGTGTCTCCCCTCGTGTAAAAAGCGCAGAACCGTGTGGACGAGGAAGAATATCAATGTCACAAGTAATTGCTCTAATATCTTCCGTTCCGCGGCCATCAACACGAAGACCTTTATCCAAGATGCTTTTTCTTAAAATATCATATTCCATGTCTTCAAAAAGCGCATGGAATAATTTTTTTTGCATATCGTCTTCTAATTGAGTAGCATATTTTTCTTGTAAAGAAGTAAATACTGCTTTAATTGCATCGCGTCTTTCGTGCTTACCTTTTACGAAACAAGCTGCCTCCATTTTAGGCATAGCTTCTGCGAGCATAGCTTCTTTGTTTTCAAGTTCGATTACAACAGGTACTAACGGAAGTTTTTCCTTACCTGCAATTTTTCGAAGCTCATCTTGAAGATTACACATAGCAGTAATAAACTCTTGTGCTTTTTCGAGTGCACCGAGCATAAGTTCTTCTGATACTTCATTTGAGCTACCTTCTACCATGGTAAAGCCATCTTTAGTACCAGCTACAACTAGTTCAATTTCGCTTTTTTCTTGTTGTGCATAGGTAGGATTTAGAACATATTGTCCATCAACATATCCAACACGCACACCTGCAACTGGCCCCGCAAAAGGAATGTCTGAAATGTGAACAGCAGCAGAACTTGCAATAATTGATAAAATATCAGGTGGATTTACTTGGTCAGTTGAAACACAAGTTGGAATTAACTGAATGTCTCTACCAAAGGCTTTATCAAAAAGAGGACGCATTGGCCTGTCTATAAGACGAGAAACAAGAATTTCCTTATCCTTTGGTCTACCTTCTCTTTTTACGAAACCGCCAGGTATTTTACCTGCGGCATAAAATTTCTCGTTGTAATCAACGGTAAGAGGAACATAGTCTAGTCCCTCTTGAGCTGATGATGATGCACAAACAGTTGCAATAATTGCAGAACCTCCGAAACGTGCATACACTGTCCCATTCGTTTGTTTTGCAATAAGCCCTGTTTCTAAAATGAGCTCTTCATCACCAATTTTATAACTTACTCTTTGAATCATATTTTCTCCGATTAATTTCGCGTAAGCGATGCGGCATAATACCGCAAAAAGCAGTTTATGTATAGATTATATAAACTGTATACAATAAAAATATAGGGATGTGATTGCATCATCATCCCTATTGCATGTGGAACTATTTACGTAAACCAAGTTCTTTAATAAGAGCACGGTAGCCTTCGAGGTTAGTCCTTTGAAGATATTTTAACAATCGTCTTCTTTGTCCAACTAACATGATAAGACCGCGAGAAGCGCTTTTGTCCTTTTTGAACATTTTACAGTGTTCTGTTAATTGCTTAATACGTTCAGTTAATAATCCAATCTGAACTTTTGTGTTTCCAGTGTCTTTGTCATTTGCACCAAGATTTGATACAACCGCTGTTGTTTTTTCTTTTGTAAGTCCCATTACTTACTCCTTATTTTTTTTCCCATTAGGTTACGTAGTGTATTCAGTCCAACTCTACCTATTCAAAGGTAATTACGTCAAACTGTTCGTTCTCATATTCGATTGGAACATTCAGGCGAAGGTTGATGTTATCCAAGCGTAAAACCGTTGAGAACTGTTTGCTATTATCTTGCATTATTACTATTACCGAATACTCTCCATTTTTTGGCAACACCTGTTGAATACTTTCTCGCGCAATTAACACGCTTAAAACTGATGACTGCTTTTCAATATCAAACGATATATTATGTAAGTCAAGTGTGTAAGGTACACTTAGCA
>CAYJPS010000171.1:0-3695 GCA_964372135.1 uncultured Treponemataceae bacterium
ACTTTCATGGGCACAATATTTATAATGGTAGAATAGTAGAATCAGATGGAAATGGCGGCTATAGGTTTGTAAGTAGAAAAGCAGGTTATCCTAGAACTGCGTTAAACTGGCCTGTAACGCCAGAGAGTTTATTGTGGCTTCCAAAGCTCATTACAGAAAGATACAATAAACCAATATATATTACAGAAAATGGTTTATCGAATACTGACTCAGTGAGCTTAGACGGAAAAGTTCATGACCCACAGCGAATTGACTTTTTACACCGATATTTGCGTGAACTATCGAGAGCATGCGATGAAGGAGCCAATATACAAGGTTATTTCCAATGGTCACTTTTAGACAATTTTGAGTGGCATTCTGGCTATAGTGAAAGGTTTGGTCTTGTTCATGTTGACTACGAAACACAAAAAAGAACATTAAAAGACAGTGCCTATTGGTACAAAGATGTTATAAAAACAAACGGTAAGGATTTATAAAAAAAATGGTAACTATCTACGATATTGCAAAGATTACAGGTTTTTCTGCTCCAACAATTTCAAAAGCCTTAAATGGTTCTGGAAGTTTAAGTAAAAAAACTCGTGATGCTATCGTGGAAGTTGCAGAGAATATTGGCTATAAACCTAACATGGCAGCTAGGTCGCTTATTACAAAAAAGTCTAATCTAATTGGAGTAATATTCTCCGACTTTGGGATGGGACGAGGGTTTAGCCATCCTTTATTTTCTGGCGTTTTAGATTCATTTAGAGAAGAAATGCAAAAGAATGGTTATGATCTGCTTTTTTTGTCTGACAAATTTGGTGATGTAGATATGAGTTATCTCGAACACTGTCAATATAGAAATATAGATGGTGTGCTATTAGCAAGCCATGAAAACTCAAAAGAAGAGATAGCAGCACTTTTAAAATCAAGTATACCTTGCGTATCGGTAAATGATGTTGTACCTGATGTTTGTACTATAATTTCTTCCAATGAAAGATCGGGTATTCAAGCAGCTGAACTGTTTATTGATTATGGTCACAAGCATATTGGATTTTTAGGAACTCAGTTTGATTCAGACCGCTCTCCTGCATCTGGAGACAGACAAGAAGGTTTCACTGAAACACTCAAAAAGCACGGTCTAACATCTTGCGAAAAATATATTGGATACTGTGATTACTGGCATGAAGCTTCAGGGTATGAAGGTGCAAAAAAACTTTTATCTAAATACCCTGAAATTACGGCGCTCTTTGTAGCCAGTGATACGCTAGCTTTTGGTGTAATGAATTACTGTAAAGAAGTAAAAATAAAAATACCTGAAGAATTATCCATTATTGGGTTTGATGATGACAGAGTCTCCTCATATTGTAATCCACCTCTTACAACTTTTAAGCAAAACAAAGAAGCGATTGCAAAGCATGCAGCCGAAATACTATTAAAAAATATAGCTGGGGAAACGGTTCCAGAAACAGTACAAATTCCTGCTGAACTCATTGTAAGAGAATCTGTATTAAAAATAAATTAGACTATTTTGTTATCCAACCCATTTCTACACCATTTTCAATTTGTTCCAATACCCAAGGCCATAGTTCAGGCGTTCCATCTTTTACTGGGTCCATTCTTTCAAGCACTTGTTCTCTTGTTGCACTACCCTTTATCCATGTATGACCACCAGTTTTTGTGTTATGAATAAATGGCTGAAGCCTATCTAAACTTGCCGCAAATCGTGAATCGTCTGTATCCATTCTGTCAAACTCTTCCCAAAGAGCACGAAGTTCTTGTCCTTGTACTATTGGAAGCTGTGCAAAAATTTTATCGGCCGCTTCATTTTCTCTTTTTTCTTTTTCTTTATTAGCTTCGATATCATATGCGAATGTGTCGCCAGCATATATTTCTACTAAATCGTGAACAATGACCATTTTTAAAACTCTCTCCATGTTTACAGGTGTTGCCGCATATTCTTGTAGTACAATGGCTGCAAGTGCTAAGTGCCAAGAATGCTCTGCATCATTTTCACGTCTCGATTCGTCTACTAAAATGGTACGGCGCATAATGTGTTTTAATTTGTCAACTTCTATTATAAAGTCTAATTGTGTTTGTAGTTTATTGTTCATAGTTTTAGAATATTGCGTATATACAAAATTGTCAAGACATATCCAAAAAATTTAGAGTTTTTGTATGTTTTAAATCCACAGATTACACAGATTACGCAGATTATTACTAATAAATTTCTATAAAGCAATTCGCTTAAATTAATAATTATTAACAATTTAAAAATGTATTTATGTTTTTGGTGTTTAAACCTTTAATATTATATGTAAAAATACAAAAATATCACAAAAATAGAAATCCTATAAATCTGTGGTTCTTAAATAAGTATAAAAAAATCTTTGCAAAAAATAAAAAGTCATGCTATACTATATACATGAAAAATTTAATGAGCGCCAGTGAGGCCGTACCTTTTGCAAAATCAGGTGGCTTAGCAGATGTTGTATCAGCTTTGTCAAAACAACTACAATTAAATGGTCATGATGTAAGAATCGTTATGCCCAGATATTATTCAATAGATAGATCAAAGCTTAAAAAGCATGATGCACCTCTTGGTGTTCCGGTTGGATTTGGTGAGATTTGGAATGCAGTATACGAAACTACGCTACCAGACTCAGAGATTCCTGTGTACTTTTTAGATAATGAAGAACTATATGGTAGAAGTGGAATATATGGTGAAAACGGCTCTTCAAGTTTTGATGACAACGCAAGACGTTTTATAAACCTTACAAGAGGAAGCTTTCAACTTTGTAAAATGCTTGATTGGTATCCAGATGTTGTACACAGCCACGACTGGCCAACAGCAACTGCAGCATTATTTTTAAATACATGGGAAAAAGACGGCTACTTTACAAAAACGGCATCGGTGTTAACAATTCATAATCTTGGCTACCAAGGCTGGTTTGGTAAAGGTGATATACACCTTTTTCAATTACAATGGGATGAGTTTTTTGCTTCAGGACTTGAAAAATTTGACACATTAAATTTCTTAAAGTGCGGTATTATGCAAAGTGATGTTATTACTACCGTTTCTCCAACCTATGCTCGAGAAATACAAGGCATTATGAGCGAAGGACTAGGTGAAGAATTAAGTGAGCGCTCTGGTGACCTATACGGTGTACTAAACGGTATGGATTATGCCGATTGGAATCCTGAAACAGACAAGCTAATACCTCATAATTTTTCAACTAGAAAAATGGCAGGAAAAGCCAAGATGAAAGCAGAGCTTCAAAAGCGCTTTGGGCTTGAAATAAACCCTGATATACCACTTTTTGGTATTGTTTCACGTTTTGCAGAACAAAAGGGATTTGGAGCCCTCTGTGGTCCCACTCATGGCTCATTATTTAACATGTGCCGCGATATGGACATACAAGTTGTTATTCTTGGCACAGGTGAAAAATGGTGCGAAACTGAACTTTCAGAGCTCTCTGAAAAACTTCCAAACCTAGCTGTACACGTTGGTTTTAGTAACGAACTTGCACACTGGATAGAAGCAGGAAGTGACTTTTTCTTAATGCCGTCACAGTATGAACCATGTGGACTAAACCAAATGTACTCACTCGCCTACGGAACACTTCCAATTGTTAGAAGAACAGGCGGACTTGCAGACACAGTAGAAAATTACAATCAAGAAACGGGAGACGGAACAGGTTTTGTTTTTGACGAGCTAA
>CAYJPS010000172.1:0-3676 GCA_964372135.1 uncultured Treponemataceae bacterium
GCGTCAAGTAGGGGCTTCATTAAACTTGCGTGATGATGACGCTCTCTGGTCGCTCTTAGCGGCTATGGAATATCAACGTGCTTATTACGAAGCATTGCCTAAGAAAATAAACAAAGTCACAACGGAGGTTTTAGAGCGTATTTCTGATACCGCCGACAAAGAAGTAGCAAACGCTCAAGCAAAACTCACAGACAGCGTTGTGAAACAAGCACAGCTCCTTTCTACGAAAATTCATTACGCTACATTGCTACCTATGGCCATGCTCGCTTTGCTGTGCCTCATGGCCTTTGGAAGCGTGCTCATGTGGGCAGGTTTTCACATCGCTACAACAGAATATATTCCCTTGGTGGCATGGCTACGAATGCCGACTGGAATTGTCATGGGAGTGTTGAGCATCGTAACAGGTCTATTTTGCAGTTTTATAACAGCGAAAGAATATGCTGTGGGAAACACTTATTAAAAAAATGCTCTTAAGACATTGGGATTTTTTATAGTTGGAAGTATGCTTATTGCCCTAACACTACCTATAACATTTTAATGTTGCTCACGTTGTCATGGTTTATGCAGCGCGACATCTCCCCTGCGGGTGTCACTCTCAAAAACCGCGCCAACGTGAGCTTCGCTGTATATTTCAGCTCATACCGCCAAGGCAACCCTTTTACATTGCAAATTTTCTGGGAATATCTCAGGGTATTAAAAAATTTTATGATTTAAATAAGGTTTTAATTTCATTTACTTTAAATATATGAAAATTATATTGCTACGTACAAAATAAAGTAGTCATGCTATTCGTTAATGTATCTAAAAGACTGAGGTGGGACGAATCCTACATCATTGTAGGGGTTTACATATTTTTCATATCGCTTGCAATTCATAATTTTTATAGCAACTCCTTTAGAACGTCCTTTAAAGTACTGGAAAAAAAAGCTTTCGCTTATTCCTGAAGCTTCTTGAGTTTGCTCCCATAGAGACTGTGGTGGCAACTCGATAACTTTTTCTACATCAAATTCTCCTACAATTCTACATACTGGTGATGTCGCATATATTATAATTTTTGATA
Organism: uncultured Treponemataceae bacterium; assembly: GCA_964372135.1. Lineage (GTDB taxonomy): Bacteria > Spirochaetota > Spirochaetia > Treponematales > Treponemataceae > CAYJFX01. The sequence goes on from CAYJPS010000172.1 coordinate 1,061, forward strand.
CATTACGTGTAAAAGCAACTTTTCTATATTCGAATTTCTTTTCACCTGTAAAAATTTTTTCTACAAATTCAGGTTTAATTGACAATAATGCCTTCACTTATTCCTCCCAATTCTAAAATTTTTTTAAACGCATCATCGTCAAGTTTATATAATCCCATATAGTGACCGTGTTTTGGGTGCGGTACAGCTTCGTGTTCGACAAGGGTTTTTAAATTAGGACGTTTACTAAAGGCCCAATTATATGTCATTTTAATAGCGTGTAATTCAAATGACAATTTTTTATGGTAAGTATTTGATAGCTCTTTTTCATTAAAGACACTGTACTTCGTGCAATAATCAATAAATTCTTGCTCATTAGTAAAGCTAGATTTTGCCCTAGCTTCTTGTACCACACATAGAGATGTAGCAACTGAACTATACCAGGCAGAAGTATTTCTTTGTGCATTAGGATCTTGGCAGCGATATATAATTAAACAATCCCCAGTTGCAAGATTTGGAAAATCCCTCATAAAGCCTACGTAGACTTTACTAATGGCATTAGTATGGCTAGCATCTTGTATCATACTGGGATTTTCAGTTTTTAAGATAGAATCAGGAAATAAATTTGTATGAAAACCAGGACGAATTGAAAGCAACCATTTTTGTACTCCTGCGGTACGTACAAGTGGATAATCAAGTTCAATCTTTTCTGAAATATAATTGAAATCTTTTACATAAACGCTTTCAACACCATTTTGTTTTTTTTTTGTTCCTTTTTCAGCAAAGCCATATTTTTCTAAAATTGAAATTAAGGGTTTATACTCAGAAAATATAGTTACGTATGCAAAGCGTAGAGCATGAGCAAGAACGGTATCTACAATGATTTTTACAAATCTTTCGCCTAGTTTGGTCCCGTGTGCATTAATCTTAAATGTCCCTATTTTTAAACATTCCAAACAGTTCAGTGGAGGTATAATGTCAGCTATTGGTCCTTTTTCAATTTTAAGATATAAAAATGCTTGAATATTATCTTCATCGTCATATGAAACGTAGGCATATTCTTCAGCTTTTCGTATAAACCAAGTTTCAAATTCTCCATATGATGATTTTAAGCTGTCAAAAAAATCATCTTCTATATCAATATCTTTGAATTTTTTGGCATTAATAATAGCATCTGACATGGTTTACTCCTTAAAAATAATTTTTGTTGCGCTTTCTATATCTCCGTCTTTACCTTGAAGTAAATAAACACTTACTCCAAGCTGACTTGCGACATAGTATGTGTGTTCTTCTTCTTTTTTCATGTGTAAGCTAATATTTTCAATCGACTGACAGGCATTATCTCTACTATATATACGATTTTGGATTATTTCGATGGGAGGAGCTATAAGAAAAATTTTGGAAATATACATTTTAGAAAAAACAGTAAAATCAATAGGTGTGATTTCTCCAACATTATTAAGTAAGGTCATGTGCCCATCAAGCAACACCTTAGGATAACATTCTAACTTCTCTAAAATAGCCGATATTAATAAATTTTGATTGTTTTCAATGTCAGAAGTCCTTTTATTTTTGTTAAAAGAAATGTCTTTTTTTCGCTCCCTAATCAAATCACTTGAAGAGAACGTTGGAAGGTCTGTTGCGGTAGAGAGTTTTTTACAAAAAGTAGTTTTCCCACTACCATGAATACCGCATACAAAGAATACTTCATTTTTGAACATAGTATACCTTTTAAGTCTTATAATATCGTTGCGATTTTACATTTCTCCCCAGTCGCCCATGCTCTCTAAGTTTCTTGGGTTGCTTAAGACTAAGTTTATGGCTTTCTCTTGCTCGTCTGGAAGGCTGTTTAGTTTTTTGTAAATATTGCACATAGTTATTTGCAATTTTGCCTATGCGTATTCAAGGTTTTACCAATCGGCGGAAAGGTTGTTTCGTAACGTTCAGACGGCGTTATAGCAATTTTGTCAAGAATTGCATTAAATTGTTGGAAGTACTATACGAGGTTAATACTTGAATGTCTATTGAAAGTAGTTGTAATATGAGGATCGTCTTGTATTCCATAAAAAAATAACCGTTATCTTAATACAGCAAGATAAAGGCTATTATAGGCTATATGTGTAGCTACAAAAATCTATTTCTGTCTGTTTTACCTCATTCCCAACACTTTCAATATAAGCCACAATATCCTCTACCTTCCAAACGGTGGTGCGTTTTTCCAAAGTTACTGATTTGGGGAATATTACTATGAAGTCTTGCCCCAAAAAATAAACAAGGTTACAGCGGAGGTTTTAGAGCGTATTTCTGATACCGCCGATAAGGAAGTGGCAAACGCCCAAGCAAAACTTACAGACAGCGTAGTGAAACAGGCACAGCTTCTTTCTACGAAAATTCATTACGCCACCTTGCTACCTATGGCCATGCTCGCTTTACTGTGCCTCATGGCTTTTGGGAGCGTGCTCATGTGGGCAGGTTTTCACATCGCTACAACAGAGTATATTCCCTTGGTGGCATGGCTACGAATGCCCTCTGGTATTGTTATGGGAGTGTTGAGTATCGTAACTGGTCTATTTTGCGGTTTTATAACAGCGAAAGAATATGCCGTGGGAAACACTTATTATAAAAATGCTCTCAAGA
>CAYJPS010000173.1:0-3620 GCA_964372135.1 uncultured Treponemataceae bacterium
TTAAAAGTGCAAAAATCTTTCCATTGTGTATTTGTCATAAAAAAACCTCTAGTCTATGATAAGTGTACCACAGACTAGAGGTCTATTCAAGAAGATGCGTAGTTTATTTTAATTCAATAACTACATCTACGGTTATGCTCACTTCTGTGCTGCCCGGTGCAATTGGTGTTGAATAGTCTGCAGAAGCTACCATTGCCATTTCTTTTCTTGCGTAGTTTCCGTACATTGCTCCGCCACTTCCTGAGTTTTCTGCAATGTGTACAACCTTTCCAATGCTTGTTCCTGCAGCCTCTGCTAGAATTGTTGCTGTAGAAAGAGCTTCTTTTACTGCGAGTTTTCTAGCTTCGTCGTATGCTTTTTCAGTATCTTTTGCATAAAAGCTCACATCAGTTAATCGATTTACACCAGTTGCAAGAACTGCATCAATTACGTCTCCTACGGTGTCTATGTTTTTCACGGTAATGCTAACATTGTTTGATACTATGTAATCGGTGTATTCTGTTTTGCGTGTGTCAGAATTGTAAAAAGAATCTTGATATACTCTAAAATTATTTGTAGTAATATCGTCTTTTTCTATACCAGCTGCTAACAAGGCATCATTTACACTTGTCATAATTCGTGCATTTTCTTGTGATGCAACGCTTGCTTGCTCATCTCTTGTTTCAACAGCAAAAGTGATTGAAGCAGTATCAGGCTTTAATGTAACAATTCCAGTCCCTGCAACTGAAATAGTGTTCATTTCTGAACTTCCGCCTGCAAACATCACACCCACTGCGAGTAGTGATAGTGTAACCATTATTGTAATCTTTTTCATTTTTTTTCTCCAAAATATTAATTATTCATTATTAATTGTTAATTAATAATGCGGTGGCTTAACTTGTGGGATTTCACCTTCTACGGCATCAGATAATTCTGTGAGCTTTTTTTTAAGTGATGTATTTTCTCCTTTTAGAGAGTCTATAACTTTTCCTTGCTCCACAACCACTTCTTGAAGATTGTTTAAAAAATCTTCAAGGTAAGCACATTTTACTTCAAGACTGGTTAGTCTTTCATTTTCCATACGGTGTCCTTATTTTAAGTTTTCAGGATTTAAGCATTCAAGTTCTGGTAACACAAAAAGTCCGTCTTTTCGAACCAAAACATCATCAAAATACATTTCTCCACCACCATATTCTGGCCGTTGGATTGCTACTAAATCCCAATGGATTGCAGATTTGTTACCGTTGTCGGCGTTTTCGTATGCATTTCCTGGTGTAAAGTGAATTGAGCCTGCAATTTTTTCGTCAAATAATGTTTCTTTCATTGGCTCTAAAATAAATGGATTTACCCCAATAGCAAACTCTCCAATGTAGCGGGCGCCTTCATCAGTATCGAAAATCTGATTTATGCGAGCAGTATCGTTTGAAGTTGCATCGATAATTTTACCATCTTTAAAAGTGAGTACAATGTTTTCAAAGGTAAAGCCGTCTCGAACACTTGGCGTATTGTAGCTTAGTGTTCCATTAATTGAATCTTTTACAGGTGCTGTATATATTTCGCCGTCTGGAATATTACATTCGCCATCACACTTAATGGCAGGAATGTCTTTTATAGAGAATGTAAGGTCGGTTCCTTGCCCCGTTAAGCGAACCTTGTCTGTTTTTTCCATAAGGGCAACAAGCGAGTCCATTGCCTTTGACATTTTGCTGTAATCTAAACAGCACACATTAAAGAAAAAGTCTTCAAATGCTTCTTCACTCATGTTTGAAAGTTGTGCCATTGCTGCACTTGGATAGCGAAGAACGCACCATTTTGTATTGTTTACTCTTTCGCTTGTAACTGCATGTCGAGAAAGTTTACCGTACATGTCGAGCTTTTCTTGTGGAATGTCTGAATGTGCTGCTTGGTTTTCCATAGCGGTAAATCCAATATAGCAGTCCATGTGTTTCATTTCTTCAAGCTCAATTTGTTTTCTAATTTCAAGTTGTTCTGGGTTTGTTCCCATTAATAAAGAGCGTTCAACCTTTTTGTTTTCAAGGCGCACAAATGGAATAGCTCCGGTTTTGTATGTTTCTTCTACTAATGAGCATACTAAATCGCTTGCTTCGTTTGTACAGTGAATAAGCACTTTTTCGCCTTTTTGAGCACGAACTGAGTGGTTGATAAGCAAATTTGCCAATTTCGTAATTCTTGGGTCTTTCATTTTATATCCTTATATTATTTTTTTTGCATACACAAATGTGATAGCATCTTTATTGTCATTTGTTAGAGGTACGCCATAGCATCCTTTTTTTTCTTTTACACGTTCAAATCCAACATGGTCATAAAAGCCATAATTGCAATCGGTATCGGTAACAAGAACCATAGTATCATTTTTTTGACTTTTGCAATAGTCCTCAAAGCGTGATAAAAGCTGTTTTCCAATGCCTAGGCCTCGTGCTTTTTCGCCAGTAAAAAAGAGGTGAATGTGGGCATCTTTACTTGTAAAATCCTTAAAAAGTTCTATGCCATCTTTTTTATAATCCTTATATACTTGTAAAGCAATGCTTCTATTTCCATAACAGCCTAAAAGCCACTGTATAAAAACTTTGAGGTAGAGAAATACTTTTTGTAATGTTTTTCCTTTTACGTCTTTTGTTTGTCCAATTAAAAAACCTACAACATCGCCATTTAAAACTGCAACCTCTGCGTAGTCGCCGTCGAGTAGATTTACATTGAGCATGAATGTGTATAAATACATTGGTTTTTTCATCGTTGTGAAATATTTTTCATACTGCCATGTTTTTGTCATCATTTCCTTGCATGTGGCGCTATCTTTATTTTGGAAGGTTCGGAAACATATATTGTGTTTTGTACTCATCTCTTGAATATAACACATTTTCATTTTTTTGAATAGTAAATATATAATAAACAAAAAATCTGTATTTGTCATAAAAAAGTTGACAAGTACAAAAACCAATGCTAAACTTAAATAAGTACAAAAAAATACATACGGAGGAAAAAAAGTATGCAAGGTATTCCATTAATTATTGCGTTTATTATCGCAATTGTTGTAATGATTTTAGCCATTTCTAAGCTAAAAATTCACCCATTCCTATCTATTATGGGTGTTTCTGTTCTCTTGGCATTTGCCGCAGGTATTCCATTGGGAAGTATTCCAGGGACTATAGGTGCTGGATTTAGTGGTACTTTTACCAGTATTGGTATTGTTATCATTCTAGGTGCTTTAATTGGAACCATTCTTGAAAAAACAGGTGGAGCATTAAAGCTTTCTGACTTGGTTATTAAACTTGTTGGTAAAAAACGCCCAGAGTTAGCAATGATTCTTATGGGTTGGATTGTTTCTATTCCTGTATTCTGTGATAGTGGTTTTGTTATCTTAAACCCAATTAGAAAATCGTTGGTGCAAAGAACAAAGACATCAAGCGTTGCCGCAACTATTGCTCTTTCTGCTGGTCTTTATATTTCACACGTATTTATTCCACCTACACCAGGGCCTATTGCTGCTGCAAATACACTTGGTATAGGAAACAATCTTTTATTGGTTATTGGAATAGGTGCTCTTGTGTCAATTCCTGCTATTATAGCTGGTTTAATTTTTGCTAAAACTATTGGGAAAAAAGTAACATCAACTGAAGAAG
>CAYJPS010000174.1:0-3615 GCA_964372135.1 uncultured Treponemataceae bacterium
AGATAAAAGTAAAGCTAAGAGAACACTTTGATGGCAAAATTGTCCGTAAAGATTTAACAAAAAAAATCAAAGAAGGAGCAAACGTTCCTGTCTATGTGCTTGAGTTTTTACTTGGTCAGTATTGCAGTTCAGAAGATAGTGAACTTATTGCCAAAGGTATCGCTACGGTTAAAAGAATTCTTGCCGACAATTTCGTTCGCCCTGATGAAGCAGATAAAATCCTGTCTAACTTAAGGAAAAATCAAAGTTATACTGTCATTGATAAAATTTCAGTTACTCTCAACACCAAAAAAGACATATACCAAGCTGATTTTTCTAACTTGGGGCAAAGAGGGATTCAAATAAATGAAGAATTCCCTATAAAGTATGAAAGATTGCTCTGTGGTGGAATATGGGCAATTATACAACTGGAATATGAAAAATTGGAAGAGGGTGAAAAATGCGGTGAACCTATCAAAATCCGCAAAGTTACCCCCATTCAAATGCCCAACATCGATCTTGATGGTTTGAAAAAAGGTCGAGAGTTTTTCACAAAAACAGAATGGATTGATATACTTCTTCGCTCTATTGGTATGGAGCCTGATGCATTAAAATATCGTGAAAAATGGTTGTTGTTAGCCCGTATGATTCCTTTAGTTGAAAACAACTTCAATTTATGCGAGCTTGGGCCAAGAAGTACAGGTAAATCTCATATCTTCAAAGAAATTTCTCCCAATAGTATTTTAATCTCAGGCGGACAAACAACGGTAGCAAATCTGTTTTACAATATGGGAAGAAAAACTGTTGGGCTTGTAGGGATGTGGGATTGTGTTGCTTTTGATGAAGTTGCAGGTATCAACTTCAAAGACAAAGATGGTATTCAAATAATGAAAGACTATATGGCATCAGGCTCTTTTGCTCGTGGGAAAGAAGAAAAAGCCGCATCAGCATCAATGGTTTTTGTTGGTAACATTAACCAAAGTGTTGATGTATTACTTAAGACTTCAAGCCTATTCGAACCGTTCCCACCGGAAATGGGTACTGATACAGCTTTCTTGGATCGTATGCACTGCTATGTGCCCGGTTGGGAAATACCTAAATTTCGTCCTGAGCATTTTACAAACGATTATGGCTTCATCACAGATTATTTAGCTGAATTTCTACGAGAACTCCGTAAAGAGCAATTCGGTGATGCCCTTGATACATATTATAGGCTTGGAAAAAATCTCAACCAACGAGATACTATTGCTGTAAGAAAAATGTTGGGTGGTTTTCTAAAACTCCTTTATCCCAATGGAGTGTTCTCAAAAGAGGATGTTGAAGAAGTTCTAAGAATTTCTTTGGAGATGCGCCGAAGAGTTAAAGAACAACTCAAAAAACTTGGTGGTATGGAGTTTTATGATGTCAATTTTTCCTACATCGATCTTGAATCCTTTGAAGAAAAATATGTATCCGTCCCTGAGCAAGGCGGCGGAAAACTAATACCTGAAGGCCTCACCAATGCAGGAAATGTATACACAGTATCACGAGGCAAGAATGGAATTATTGGTGTATACTTGCTTGAAACACAAATGTTAGCAGGGAATGGAAAACTGGAAAGAACTGGCTTAGGAAGTGATAGAGATGCAAAAGAAGCTACAAATACAGCCATACACTATTTAAAAGCGCATGCTAAGAGCATCAGCAACTCCATAACAACTACATCAAAAGACTTTATCATTAATTATCAAGATTTAAATGGGGTCGGTATTACAAAAAACTTAACACTGCCCACCCTTATTGCTATTTGTTCGGCATCTCTTAAAAAGCCTTTAGTTTCAAGCTTAGCCATTTTAGGTGATATTAGTATTAGTGGCACAATCACTAAAGTTGAAGAGCTGTCTAATGTCCTTCAAGTGTGCTTAGATAGTGGAGCAAAAAAAATACTACTCCCGATTACATCAGCAGGAGATTTAGGAACTGTGCCGGCCGAACTTATGGGAGCATTTAGCATTATTTTTTATAGTACCCCACAGGAAGCGGTGTTTAAGGCTTTGGGTGTTGATTACTAAGTATTTTCAAATAGTTTAAAACGACTTATAACGAACAGGCAAGTATATCATAAATAGGAAAAATGAAAAGAAAGGGGGTATTGAGCGATTAGAATACAAAAATGTTCTGTGAATTCGCAAGGCGATGTTGTTCTTGAGAAGAAGATCATAGAGTCTAAACAAAATCATCATTAAACTAAATTTTTACTACATTTAATTTTATTCTGCTTCAAAGATACAATCTATTTCAGCAATAATGTCTTAAGCGCATTGAGCAATAATAAATTCAGGTATCGTAGGATATTTTTTAAGATTAAGTTGAAAACTAAAGCATTTTCAACATGATAAACGGAATTGATAAATCAACACCTAGCTGGGTCAAGAGTTTTTTCTTGTGTATCATCTATTTCTTAAAAAAACTCTGTAAATATGAAGTTTTTCATAGTTATTATCTAGGGTGTTTTTCTAAATTATTTAAGCCAAATCAAATTCACTGCTATAATGATGCAAGCCTTATAGATAACTTATGACTTGTCATACCTAGTTTCAACGATCTGATATTCTTTTGTTTTTTGAAAAAAACACTCAATAGAGTATCTTTCTTGATAAAGGTATTTATCATATTTCTAAGGTGTTACAGTATTTGACTTAGGAGGAATAACTGCGCCCATACTTTTTTTGTAAAGCCGATAATTTTATGAGCTATCCATAAGCCTTGTCTGATAAAACGGCTTAAGAAGTGCATATGTCTACAAGTTCACGGGCAGGTTTTGAATTGTTTATGAAAAACGTAAGAAAAAATTTAGATGCGTAAGCTCTTGTGATAATTATAGCAGGGCTTACGCATCTAAATTTTTTCTTATATTTCCCATAAGCCACTTAAATCTATTACAGCATTCCCAAAAAAAATAAGACTTTATTTTCTATTTGTTGTTAAGGCAAACAGTATTTTTCAAAAACATATGTCTCAACAATTATTAGGAATGCTGTAAAGAAAATAGATAGAAAATTCTTTTAATCTAACATGATACATGTTAATATGCTTTATTCAAATTAAGGAGCTTAGCATGTTAGATTTATCAGATTTTTTTCTTACCATTTATGACCCAAGAGTAGACAGAACAAAGAAGCATTCGCTTTGCAAATTAATAGGACTAGGGGTTTATGGAAGTATAACAGGGGCTAACTCATGGGAATCCATTGAAATTGTATGTGAGGAAAGACAAGAGGAGTTAGCGAAAATCATGGATTTAGAGAATGGCATTCCTTCGCATGATACTTTTCAACGTGTTTTTAGTCGATTAGACCCCAAAAGCTTTGCAGATGGAGTTGCTGCGTGGATACAAACCTTTGTCGAGTTAGATTCTGAAACAAAACAACATATTGCACTAGACGGAAAGATGCTTAGAAGTTCCTTTGATACAGCAAATGGACAGTCTGCGCTTCGTACCCTTAATGCCTTTATTGTTGATAATCTTACCATTTTACGACACGAAGTAGACACAGAAAAAGATAGCAAAATCAAGATGATACCAGAGTTGCTAAATAAGATTGACCTCAAGAACGCAATCGTGTCTATAGATGCCATTGGTTGTCAGAAAGATAT
>CAYJPS010000175.1:0-1154 GCA_964372135.1 uncultured Treponemataceae bacterium
GAAAGTGAGTCATTTACCCTGATTTTTGACATAATCTCTTTGTCTATAAAAGCATATCTGTTAATGTCTATATCGAGATTGTTCAAGAATTCAAGATATATCAACTTTTGTTTTTTTATAGTTCCCCAACGCTTTCTTTTAGAAGAAAAAATTTTAATTGGGTCAACTGAATTTTTGCTTTTAAATGATGCTAAGTTAATTTTAGACTTCGCACGTGTCAATGCAACATATAGAGTTTTAAATTCCTCTATTTCGCTTTTAGGGTCTAATAAAGCACTCACAAAAGGTTTCTCAATAATTACTGAATCATATTCACGACCTTTAGATTTATGTATGGTTGAAACGGTAATTTTGCTTTTATGCAATGTCCTAAAAACAGAATCATCAATTTTAGAAAGTGATATAGCACCTAAAATATCGTTTACTGCAAGCACTTCATCCTCTCTATATAATGCATGTTTAAATCTTTCCCATATTTCAAAAGCTGTTATTTCCGCCTCTTGAGTCAATGTCTGATATAGTTCTTCAAAAGTTTCATATGATATTAGCGCCTTGTTATAATTTTTAAAAACATCAGCGATATATGGCGCAAAATTTCTGACCACTTCAGATGTCGAAACTGTGTGTTCAATCCCTCTTTTTCTCATATTCGACGACATTAATAATGCTTGCCCATTATTTCTAAATAATATCCCTAACTTTTTATCCTGACTAATATCTAAAATATCGCTATTAGAAAGTTTATCAAGTGAACTTTCATGAGTTGGCGTCTTCTGCAAAATATATTCAATAGCTTTAACTATCTTTTCATGGTTTTTTTCAAGAATACTATCTCTTAAAGGAACTGTGGTTTCAATTAACATATCGTTTTGACGATGATTTTTTGTAAGCTTATAGAATTGAGCATTGTCCTTTAGAGTATCAAACAATGAATTATAAAACTCATTTGAAGTAAAAGGTACATCAGTATGCTCTTGCGTATAATCATAAATAGCTTGACATGAATCACCAAACACAGTAACTCCACAGCTGTTATATACACACATTTTTACAGTTTCCAAAACCAGACGTCCAAGTTCGTTGGTTAGGTCTTGTACCTCATCAACAATAAAATGTGTCCATTCAGACATAATATCCTTGCTGTACTTCATAAT
>CAYJPS010000175.1:1254-3574 GCA_964372135.1 uncultured Treponemataceae bacterium
TATATTGACACCCTTATCTTTTGATTGGATATGAGTTTCCTGTGCTTTCGTTGATTGATTCATATTTGAATCATAACAATAGGTGTCTCCCAGATGTAATACGGGGTGAACTTGAAGTGCACTTTCCCCGTATTCATATTGATAATTTAAATCCCCTCTATAATCGTATGAAAATAGTAACAACTCTTTTTCATCAAAATCTGGTCTGCATTTATTGAAGCTTTCACAATCCGTTTTTACGCATTTACACACCCATACAGGGGGATTAGAGCTGTTCATTCCCCAGCAAGGGTCTGGTTTACACAAAGAGCATATAGGATTTTCTTTAATTATCCTTCTTTGAAAATCTGTCCATTTTTGACGCTTATCATATTCAGTTAATCTTAAGTCGATTCTTTTAAGCGTTACATAATCATAGACTTTGGACAAAAACATAGCATCCTCTGTAATGGAGTGTTTAACAGGATATACATTGCTTTTAAACTCAATATTGGTTATCATAGCTTTCACTCCTCAATGCAAAAACTTACTTTCAAATTATCATACACCCATACTTTAAATGAGTGTTCGAGCATACGATTAGTACCTACCTTTAATTTAAATACATTATCTGGGTCAACATAGCAACTTAACAATACGCTCTCATCCATTAGTCCTCTTAAGGGAACAACAAAGTTATGTGTAAACTCTCTTCGTTCAACATTTTGGTCATCTGTAAAGATAAACCGTGCTTCGCTCTTTCCATTTTCATTATGTTGAACTATGCCTAAAGTCATGGTGAATTCTTCACAAGGTATTTTTTGTCCCTCATGCAATAATGGAAAAAATGAACCATCACTTAAAATCATCCCAATAGACTTGCTCAGTTTGTATCCATCATGGCGCGTGGATGTAATAGCTGCACCCTTAGCGATATCCCACATAACCTTTTCAGGGTAATAAACAAGTTCTTCACCATATATTTCATTTAGCTTATCTTGTAATGGACGCAAATTGCTTGAACCTCCCACGCATAATATACAATCGATGCTTGCGTTATTCAATCCAGCTTTACTTATTGCTTCATTTAGACAATTTAATGCATTGTTTATATCGTTCTCAATCAATAGGGAAAAATAATCATATTCTATGCTATCTCTTACTGCTCCGAAAGTGGCATACTTATTAATACTGATTGAAACCACTTCTTCATCTTCAAAATCACACTTTGCTTTCTCGCACTTAGTTAACAACTGATCTTTAGTGATTGGATCTAAATCATCAAAAGCTATAATGGGTGTTTTCCCTTTAGAAAATCGAACATGCATTTTTTCTGCAAGCTTTCGATCTATGTCGTCACCAGCGAAGCTCATTCCAGAAGTAGCAAGCTCTCGAACATGTCCAGACTCAACATTAATTACTGCAACATCCAAAGTTCCTCCACCCCAATCAAACACGGCAATATTTTTACAGTGCTTTAATTGCGAATAATTACTACAGAAAGCGGCAGTAGGCTCACTGATGAACATTTTAATTTTTATTCCAGCTTTATTTGCTGCATTTCTTAAATGTCCTTTTTTTACAGACGAAAAACCTATAGGTATAGCAACAATAGCTTCATCTATAATATTATCATTGCCTTTTTCTATTCTTTTCTTTAAAGCAAGGAAAATTTCTGATGCAATATCCTCTGGAGTCCATACTTTCCCAGCAAACTTCCATGTGCAGTCTTCATCTAAAATGGATTTAATTGACGAGAAATACTCGTGTGTCTCTAGTAAAAAGTTCTTTTTGTCCTTAGCTTCTCTACCAGTTATCACTTCGCCTGTTGATTTGTTTATTGCGACGATCGACGGAAATGGACGTCCTTCATCATCACCATAATGAATAGGAAAGAAATCGTCTTTCTGTGCCCCAGTAAAAGAAAATGCCGCACTATTTGTTGTGCCAAAATCTATACCAAACCAACTAATTTTTGAATCCATCCTATCTTCCTCCAATTTCTATCCCAGACTTCGTGAGGATTTTGAAAATCGCCTTTATTTGGTGTCTAAAATTCTCACCCAGATCTAAGCTCATATCGTCATTTTCTACACTCATAAAGTCTTCAAATTCTGCTTTTAACTTTGATGCTATTGCATTGAGCTGCTCGTTCTGTGAATTTTTTTTGTCTGTTGAATAAACAGACAAAACAGAGTTGAGCTTCCCGATTTCAGCCTCTTGCTTTTTTATCAAATTATCTTTTTGAGCCAGAGTGGTTTTAGTTTTATTGAGCTCACTCATGATGTTTGCCAATCGCTCTTCGTAAGCAAGCGCTCCGTCTTCTAAAACTTTTATCCTT
>CAYJPS010000176.1:0-3549 GCA_964372135.1 uncultured Treponemataceae bacterium
AAAAAATCCAATGGCAGTTATTTCTTTTTCACCAGTTGTTGCTTCAGCATTTGAACCAAGGTTTGTTGCAGGTTGTGGATTTCCACCATCAAGAACAATTTCTTCTAAGCCTAATGTTGTGCCAACATAGAGCTTTTCATCAGCGTATACCATGACTGTTTCATCGTCTACACTTACATCTGAATCAAGCCATGTAGGTGTAGCATCACCGGTACTACTCGACGATTGAATGACTCCATCAATAACGGAGTACAGTATTAAACCACTTGAGCAAAAAGCTCTTGTGTTTGAAAAATAATCAGCACTGTTACTTCTTGCAGCTGCTACAGTTGATGATGTTGCTCCATGGGTTGTTATTGCACCTTCCATTCCCGTATCATTTAGTTTTCTTACCTCACCGTCAAATCTTACATAGGCATTTCTATCAGTTGTGAATGTATCATCACCAACAACACCATTATCAAAAAGCACAATTGTAGAAGTAGACGTAGCATTTGTAACATCTTGCCAACTTCCACTTCCACCAAGCAAGACATGTACTTTGTAAGAATATGCCTCTCCTTCATCATCAGTTTGCTCTGCAGTAAGCGCATAAAGGTTTTCTTCATTTGATGCTAAGGCGATAACTCTTCCAGGAGCCGTAATAGAATCCCAGCCGCGAACAGTATCTAACCCTTTTTTATATACATCACCATTTTGGGTGTATAAGTTCCCCTTAAGCTTTACAATTGAATTAATGTTTCCAATAACATTTGGCTCTTCAAGCTCTATTTCGCGTGCAATGTCGTAAAAAATTATTCCTTGCTCGCAAGCTAAAAACAAAAATAAAATAGGTATAAGTTTAATAATTTTTTTCATATAATAAGTCCTCAAATTAAAAGTGGTAGCGTACGGAAATTCCGATATCGTGAATAAGTCCAGTATAGTTGTATGTGCTATCCTTGTACCATTGTGGTAAAATAAATAAACCAGTGTGACCACCAAAAGACCAGTCTTGATTAAATCTATAATACCCTGCAATTTCTGGCCTAATTGCTAGTCCAAAATACATTCTGTCTAAATAGTTTTGGAAAGATGCTCCAATTTCCAATGAAACAGGAAACTCCCATTGTCGAAAATTAAAATGATAGCTCGTAGTAAACATAATAGGCACAAAGTAAAATACATTATCACCAATAGTTTGATTATATGCAAAACTTACATTTCCACCAATGGTTAAGTCGTCTAAAATAAAGTGATGGTATCCAAGAGAACCAGAGCCTCCAATAAATAAATTTCCAAATGGTCGGTATGGGATGCCAAGGTTTAGCTTTAATGCAACATACTGGTCGCCCTGTTGATTTTGCTCGTATACAACAATATTTTCTTCAGATTCAGCTTGAGCATCTTGGGCTACAAGTGGCAAAGAAAGCATCATTAAGAACATGGTAAGCATAATTAAAATACGCATCGTGTAATCTCCTAATATTCAAAAAGTGAAATAATTCTAATTGTTGTACCTCTATAGAAAAAAAAATCAATTTAGAGTATACTAGAAAAGAGTGTATCATATTATGAACACATTGTCCATATCGAAAAAAACAAGGAAAAAAAATGGCAGCACAAATTATTGATGGATTTATGATAGCCCAAAAAGTACGAGAAGAAGTAGCACTAGAAGCTAAAAACTTAAAAAATAATGGGATTGAACCGTGCTTGGCTGTAGTACTGGTTGGAGAGAACCCTGCAAGCGTTTCCTATGTTACGGCAAAAGAAAAAGCTTTAATAGAAGCAGGAATGACTGATAAAGCACTATATCTTCCAGAATCTACAACCCAAGAAGAACTTTTGACACTTATTGACGAGCTCAATAATGATTCAAAAGTTCATGGAATATTAGTACAGCTTCCACTCCCGAAACATATAGACGAACAAAAAATAATAGAGACAATTAATCCCAAAAAAGATGTTGATGGCTTCCATCCAGTAAGTGCAGGAAATCTACTCATTGGCCGCGATGGGTTTTTGCCCTGTACTCCAAACGGTGTTCTTCGCCTCCTAAAAGAAATGAATATAGAAACAAATGGCAAACATGTGGTAATTGTAGGAAGATCAAATATTGTAGGTAAACCTCTTGCGCTTCTTATGGCTCGCCGTGAAATAAATGCAACGGTCACAATCTGCCATACAGGTACAAAGGACTTAAAAGCTATCACACAACAAGCCGACATACTAGTCGCTGCAGTTGGAAGTCCTAAAATGATTAGTAGCGACATGATTAAAAAAGGTGCAGTTGTAATCGATGTTGGGGTAAATCGCATACCAGACGCTACAAAGAAATCGGGCTTCCGACTTGTGGGCGATGTAGACTTTGATGGAGCAGTGGACGTTGCAAGTTTTATTACACCTGTTCCTCGCGGTGTAGGACCAATGACCATTGCAATGCTTATGCAAAACACCCTGCAAGCTGCAAAAGAAAATGCTTAGAGCTTTTTAGGGCGCTTCGGCCTTCGGCCGCCCCGTGCTACGCTTGTATCTTTTTGCCTTGTAACGGACACGGCAAGCCATTTCCCTATGAGTGCAAAAAGGATACCGCTTCGCCCGGTAGCGCAGTAGCTGCATATGTAACTGGCTTCAAATACTGTAAAGGAAAAAAAGTGAAAGATATACAAAATGAAATTGATAACCGAGAAATCCCCTTGCAAAAAGTAGGGGTAAAAAATGTGCAGTACCCAGTAAAAGTATTAGATAAAAAAAATAAAATGCAAAACACTCACGCAACGGTGGAACTTTTTGTAAATCTTCCACATAATTATAAAGGAACTCATATGAGCCGCTTTATTGAAACCTTTCATGAATATAGTAATAATTTTTCAATGAAAGGCTTTTTGGAAATGCTCGAAGATCTTAAAAAACGGCTCGATGCTGAAAAGGCATTTGGGCAGGTTATCTTTCCCTTTTTCATTGAAAAAGAAGCGCCTGTTTCAAAGCAAAAAGGAATGATGTGTTATACATGTACGTACGAAGGCTCCATCGCAAACGCGAATACACCTGAGTTTTTTGTGTCTATTGAAGTTCCCGTAACAAGCCTTTGCCCCTGCTCAAAGGCAATTAGCCAATACGGGGCACATAACCAGCGAGGGATAGTGCGAGTTAAATTGCAAAATACACACTTTTTTTGGATAGAAGACATAATCGAAATGGTAGAAAGGTGTGCTTCATGCGATGTGTATTCTATACTAAAGCGTGAAGATGAAAAGTATGTTACTGAAAAGGCCTACGATAATCCCCGTTTTGTAGAAGATCTTGTGCGCGAAGTGTATGTCGCTTTGCGCAACTTTAATACGGAAAATCCGTTTACCTATTTTTCAGTAGAGGCCGAAACATTTGAAAGCATCCACACCCACAATGCGTATGCTTTCACGGAATTTAGACACTAAGGTTTAAAATGTGGCGCAACACATAGGTTGCGCCTTACGAGCATATAGTATGTGTGAACCTATGTGTTCACACGTTTATTGCCCAGTTTGCTAGCGCTTGTGCGTGAATTTCTGCAGTGTCAAAAACAGG
>CAYJPS010000177.1:0-3543 GCA_964372135.1 uncultured Treponemataceae bacterium
ACCTATGTGTTAGCCCCAGTTTTTAATCTGCGTAATTCTTGCGGATTAAACCTTTTTAAAAGAGTCCTTGCCTACTCCGCAAAGTGGGCAAACCCAATCAGCTGGAATGTCTTCAAAAGAAGTCCCAGGTGCAATGCCACTATCAGGGTCTCCAACTGCAGGGTCGTATACATACCCGCAAACTGTACATTCATACTTGTCCATAAAATCTCCTTTAACTTGATAACTACTATAAGTATATGCCATAATGATAAATAACGCAAGTGTTTTTTTGTATAATTTTACACAATTGTATGTTTTTTATATATAAAAATGCATCTTTACATGCTTTTTTTTCTTTTTTACCCTTGTTTTTTTTCAATTGTGTAGTATAATTATAATAGGATATAATTAAAAAAAGTTTTGAGGGTATCATGAAGATAGAAGAATTTGCACAACTTGCAATGGACAACCATAGTTTTATGTGTTACATAGTTGACATGGAAAACTTCGAATTACTGTATGTTAATGAAAGTGCACGTTCAACATTCACTCCTTTTTCTAAGAAGTTTTTACCTGGAAAAAAATGTTACGAATACTTACATGGCTTTGATGCACCTTGTGAAATTTGCAACAATCATTTAATGCATGAAGGTAAGAAAATTCATACATTAATTCAGAATACTAGAAACAAAAAATATTACACCCACATTGATACACTGATAAGGGTGCGCGATAAGAACCTAAAAATAACCTATGCCTATGATGCATCAGCTCATAACGAAGAAATTGCATCTTTAACAAAAAAACTATCAATAGAAGATACTCTAATAAAATGTGTTGAAACACTTGCTAGTGATAATGATACTGACAGCGCTATTCTTAATCTATTATCAATAGTCTGCGAGTTTTATGATGCAGATAGATCTTTTATTTACGAACTGGATCACGATACAAACACTGCTCGAAATGTATATGAATGGTGTCTAAATCCAGCAGTTGCAAACCTTGAAAAATATCCTGTTATGAGCACAGAGCAACTTAGACCAGTCATCGAAGCCTTTGAAAAAGAAGGCGAAATGGCTGTAGCGGAGGTTGCAACAGAGCTTGATCATACTAGTGAGTTTTATAAATTCTTAGTGAACAGAAACAAACATTCTATTCATCTTGCCCCTATCTATTATGATGGGAAATTAGCATATTTTATGGGTGTTAATAATCAAAAACAAAGTGTTAAAGATGTTACACTTCTTCACTCTGCTATTATATTTGTTGCGGATGAAATAAAAAAAAGTAAATCACTAAAACAGCTTGAACTTCTATCTTATACAGACTCACTTACAGGACTATTCAATCGCAATAAATACTTAGAACGCTTAGAGACACTAAACCCCAGAGACTTTAAGTCACTCGGCTTCATAAATATAAACATAAATGGTTTAAAAAAGATGAACGAACTGTATGGTGAGAAATACGGTGACTCTGTATTAAAACAAGCGGGACAATTACTATCTCAATGTTTGAAGGAAGACTTGTTTCGTATTGCAGGTGATGAGTTTATCTCATTTTGCCCAAATATTTCAGAGAGCGATTTTGATACACTCATTGCATACTTAAGGAAAGAGTCAGAAAAGCAAGATGATTACTCTTTTTCAGTTGGAGGAATATGGCAAGATAAAAATATAAATATACGACAGGGATTAACACAAGCAGGCGATATAATGGCTTCTGAAAAGCAAAACTATTATAAAGCCCAATCTGGCGAAAAATTTCATACTCGAGTCAACCCTGTTAAGATTTTACTAGACGAAATTCGTTCAGATTTATTTACAATCTACTTGCAACCCAAAGTGGAATTAAGAACTGGAAAAATTATTGGTGCAGAAGCTTTAGTTAGAAAATTTGATTATGATGGAAAAATTGTTCCACCAGACAGATTTATTCCCATTTATGAAGAAGAAGGAACGATAAAGCACTTAGACCTTTTTGTTCTTGAACAGGTGTGTCTTTTACAAAAAAGACTTCTTACAGAAAATCGAGCAATTCCTATAGCAGTAAATTTTTCAAGAATTTCATGCCTTGCCTATGATGTTATTGAAGAAATAGTTTCAGTATGTGAGAAGTATTCTATTCCACATCATCTTATTAAAATTGAGCTAACAGAAAGCGTTGATAAAATGGACTTTAATTTTTATCATAAAAAAATTATTAGTTTAAGAGAGCTTGGCTTCGAAATTTCACTTGATGATTTTGGAGCAAAGCATTCAAACCTTATTATGCTCACAATGGCAGAATTTACAGAAATAAAAATAGATAAAGGATTAATTGACCATATTACAGTAAGTGCAGAAAATCGTACTGTTGTTAGAAATGTAATAAAAACAGTTAAAGAACTTGGGAAGTCTTCTTGTGTTGCAGAAGGAATAGAAACAGAAGAACAACGTGACCTATTGCATGACTTTGGCTGTGATTATGTTCAAGGCTACTATTTCTATAGACCAATGCCTATTAAAGATTTCATAGAGACATATGATCAAAATAGAGATACCACTTCCGTTACACAAAAAATGATTGGCGATTTTATAGGTAAAAGCTATGATGTTAACTACGATGAGCTCTATTCAATGATTCGCTTCTTGCCATTATGCGTAAATTTATGGAACCACAAAAGAGAAAATATATTAGCAAACAAACATGCAGCAGAACTTTTTGAACTTGAAAATGAAAGAGAGTATTTGGAAAAATTTTCTCAACTTTCTCCAGAGTTTCAACCTGATGGCCAAAATTCAGGTGAAAAGGCTATGTATTTAATTAATAAAGCGAGAAACTCTGGGTATGAAAAATTTAATTGGATGCATTGCAAAACTAATGGCGATTTGATACCTTGTGAAGTAATATTAGTAAAGCTTGATGTAAAAAGTGAAGATGGGGACTTTTTAATTGCAGGATTTACACGGGACTTAAGTTCTCAAATTGCAGGATCCAGAGAAGAAGACTCAACAAGTGCTTACTTCTTTAACGAAGTTTCCGATAAAACGCTTTTTGATACCGTTTCTGAAATATCAGAAGAATTCTTCTGGGCTTATAGCAATAAGCTAAAAACCATTCAATTCTTTGGCCGTGGTAGGCGAATTCTTGCGCTTCCAGAAAGAAAAATGAAGTTTCCAGAAGAAATATATGAAAACAATATTATACCTGACGAATGGTCAGACATATTTATGGACTTTACCCATGCAATGGAAGAAGGACGATGTTTACCTATAGAACTCGAGTTTAATTTACCAGATGGAAAAAGAGAACACTTTAGAATTGACTATAGAATAATATTGGATAACGACAATAAAGCACTTTTCTCAATTGGGAAAACAGCAGTAATACAGAAATAATTAATAATTAATAGGTAATAATTAATATTATGGTTACAGTGTTGGTGACTTATTTCGTGTACAAAAAGAATTTTTGTAAAGAAGACCTTTTTTTCAACACTTGAACAGTTATGAATTAATCTTCGTGGCACACGCAAGTGTTTTCACGGTTGTAAGGGTACTATTAATTATTAATTAT
>CAYJPS010000178.1:0-3519 GCA_964372135.1 uncultured Treponemataceae bacterium
GGGCGTACCATTCCCTTGCCACAAATTCAAAAGCGTCCTCTGTTTCAGCTCGTATGCTTTCTTTGAGCAGTTTCTTTTGTTCCGCTGGGTCGATATTGTGTGTAAGCTGTTCCTTGATATGAAATAATTTTTTTCTGGCTTCTTTTAGAGATAGGTGGGGGTATTTTCCAAGCACAAGAAGCTTTTCTGTACCCCCAAAACGGTACTTTACACGCCATGACGTACCCCCAGCAGGGGAGACATAGAGGAAAAGACCTCCGCCATCGGTGAGCTTTTGGGCTTTGCCTGTTCCTTTAATATTACGTAACATGGTGTCGTTTAGTTTGTTCATAGCGTACCCCCTGTGTATATGGAAAATCCTTAATATTTAACATGATAGAATTGGGGGTACGTAAAATTGCAAAATGCTACATACCCCTTAATATACCCCCAAAAAGGGGGTATGTCTAGGGGGTCAAAGAGAGTACGTGGGAGTCTAAATGAAGAAAAAAGTTAAGCCCCGTAAGGCTTTATGTTCCTTACGGGGCTATATAATTTTATGTCTTGGTGCCGAGGGCGGGAAAAGATAGCCCCTAGCAATGTGATGTTACAAGTCTCTGTGATTATTAAAATAAATTTTCAAACAACGTAATTTTGTGTCTACATTTGTGGCACAGTTTTGTCAATGTTTTAAAGCTCTCCTTTCGGGTTATAGTCCATGTTTGGGACTCGAACTGGAGCAGGGGTGTGACTTAATATTGACTACATATCGTTTTCAACATCTGCTATGCCCAATGCACTTGCTTGTTTTTGATAAGCTGCATATAGCGTGGGAAAAACAATCTCAATAATTTGTAAATATTCTAACTTAGGTAGGTAAGGTGAGGGATTTGAGGGTGTAGAAATAGATAGGCTTTCAAAAACCACTTGCTTCTTTTTCTCTATATCTGTGTTCTTCCCTGTTATGTGCAATCCATATGTTTTGCACGCCACAATAAAAATTAACATTAATGGTTTTACATATTGATAAAAATTATTAAAAATGCTTATTGGTGGTACTTTCCAGCCACTGCTTTCTTTTTTTCTTGCTGTCCAAATGGCATGTATTAATCTAGATAGCCTGTTACAGTTTAATGCTGGTAAATATCCATGATGTTCAAAATCGCTACCGTAACAAGATTTTATTATATTTGAGGTTGTTGTATTGTCCCACAATGCAACCTTGGAATCCCATAGAGTTGTAAAAAGCGTGTCTTTTGTTTTTTTGTTTAATATATTAAAATCATAGTGAAAAATTTGGCTTGTGCTCACATCCTTTGTGAACGTTGCGAAATCAAATAGGTTTTTATTATATTTATATAAAATCTCATTGTTATTTAGGGAAGGTTCACGCCAATAGCATGTAAGGTGTAATTTGTTCGTTTCTAGGCACTGCCTTGCTGCATCTTCGTCAAGCACTAACACGTTGTTGTTATTTGTGTATAGAGTGTCTAGCTCAGATATTCTCGCCTTATCAAAGGAAAATTTTTGAAATATCCAGACAAGTAATGTATTGTTGCGTATGTAAAACTTTCTCCTTGATATAATCACATCTAAAAGTTCTGTTGCTAGTTGGATTTCGAATACTATTTTTTCTCCTTGGAATTTGCCAGAGACATCTGGCTTCTTCCATAATTTCGAAGACTCTTGAACTACGGTTTCTAGTTTTATATCTGAAAAACGAACATCACGATTAAGAATTGTATATAAAAAAGTTTTCATCTTGAAATGTGTGTCGGATTCTTGCCTTCCCTTAAATTTAAGTGCTCTTAGCACATCGGGTGGAATTATATCTCCATCTTTTATAGGACACTTGTTGTTGCTATGTTTATGCTTAAAATAAAAGCCTGATTTTTCTGCTGTACTCAGCAAGGATAGCGGAATATTGCATGAGGGGCAACGATACCTCGCATTTTCTTCGGTAGATTCTCTTATTTCATTTCGTAATTTCAACGCATTATCAATGTTTGTACCTATAATCTCTGATACTTCTCGAGGTTGTCGCAGTTTACTATCATATACTTTGGTATATTTTAAGTTTTTTGCACAAAGAGACTCCTTTCCAATGGTAGATAGTGCCTTGTTTATGGTTGTTATTTTTTTAGGCGAGTTTGTATCTGTCATAATAGTTCTTTGTTGTTATATTTCTTTGTGGGGATATGTAGCTTATTGAAAGAGGGTTAATGAATCCTCTACATTTTTTAAAATGTTGTTTGTTATATAAAGACAATAAGTTATAGTCCTTGAGCATGAATGTCTGCGTAAGCCTTAAGGACTGCGTTCATTTTAGATTGATAGCCTTTGCCTAAGGATTTATACCAAGTTAAAACGTCAGCATCTATACGCAAGGTTATCTGCGGCTTTTTTTCTTTGACTAATTGTGCTGGCGGCATTCTTTTGGCGTGTTTGAAGAATGCATCATCAAGGGGTAGTGTATCGGGGTCGCCTTGAGCCGCAGTAGTGATTTCTACGTCACTCATGGCTTTTACACGCTCCCAATCAGTTTGTGATGCTTGATTGTGTAAATCTTCTACTGAAAGCTTGGTGATATTACTTGCAGAGTTCTTCATAACCTTTCCTTTCTCGTGCGTTGGCACGGCGAGCAGATATAATACGAAATACAGTCCCACGCACGGTAAATGTTACATGGAGCAATAAACCTTTGTATTCTCCCAGAGCATGACATCTGGTTTCTCCGTAGTCATGGCGATTATCCTTTGCCATGAAAGGCCCTTCGGTCAGCATAAGAGCAGCGTCCACAAAATCAATGCCATGCTTCTCTAAGTTGGTACTACGTTTATTCTCGTCCCATTCAAATTTCATAAGTTATATATAACGACAAAAAGTAACTACGTCAAGTGGCGTTCTAATGATTTTGAGGGGTGGTGATTCTGGTAAAAATATCTTAATTTTGGTCTCAAAAAGCCAATATATACACCCCTTGGAAATTGTGGAAATTTGGAAATTATTTAGGCAATGTATTATTTTATTAGTACTTTTTAGTGTAGTAAATGGAAATTTTGTGGAAATTTTTTCTCAATGTGGAAATTTAATTTTCAAGAGCAGGAAGGGTGATTTTGAGGTATATTTTCTTTAATCGGAGATGAATTTTTGGGGTATATGTTAAGGCCTTTTATTTACACAGAGCCACTGGTAACGTATCCCAGCCAGCAGTAAAACGTGGTGACAAATGCTTCTGACGCATACGCCAAGTGGAATTTGCATCTAGGCCCTCACTGGCATATTTAAGGGTATGTCTACCGAAGCGGTTGTTAACGGCATCAAGGGCGGACATGAGCTTGTTTGAGCGGTCATCATACTTTTCTTGCTCAGGGTCTAGAACTGTCAAGAGGCTACCTTGATAGCTACTAGCAGGGCAAATATCATAGAGCATGACCCCAGCTTTGGCGTAGGCTATACCTTCCTTAAAGGCTATTTCAAGACCCCGCATGGTGGCTTGTAAAAATGCTTTCGTGTCTGCCGTTGGCTTGGGTAGGGTCA
>CAYJPS010000179.1:0-3480 GCA_964372135.1 uncultured Treponemataceae bacterium
CTTTCAATGGAAAAATATCTTCATTGACTCCATTAATACAATTATAGCATCTAGAGTTGCGTATTACATTTTGGGTTAATATAGATCGTCTTAATATTTTAAAGGTGTTGCTATTCCATAGAGTTAAAATATCATCATTATTTGCATCGCCAATTATTAGATGATTGGCAGAATCATTGCAACAGACTCTTACATAGCCTTCTGCAGAAATTGTTAACCTATTAAATGGTTCTGAGCAAATATTTTTAGGAAACTTTCTTTGATTGAGTAAACTATACGGTATCTTCACCGCCTTACCCGTCCATGTTGCAGAAAAAAATGCTATTTCATCTACCTCAGAAAATATGTTCGTAAGTAAATCTTTATTTTTTATATTTTCCTGGCATTCGATGAAAGATATATATATTTTCAATTGTGGGTTATGTTGTTTGCGCCAATCAAGCACTTTATGCACCATGGTAGATACTTTTTCAAAGTGATCTCTACCGTGCACATCCTTATAATCTTCTCGATTACCACCATTTATGGAAAATTTTACCGAATCTATTCCGGCTTCCAGAGTTCTTTGCATTTTATCCCAAGAGCAAGCAGTGCCATTGGTTGTAATGTAAACATATGTATAGCCAGTATTTTTTAGAATTGATACAAGTTCATGAAGTTTTGGATGCAAAAAAGGTTCTGACCCTCCGTGTAGTGCACATTCACGAGCCCCAAGGTCATAGGCTCGTTCAACGATTTTTTTTGCAACCTGCAAATCAAGGTTTACAATTTTACGTTGCATATCGCAATGAGCACAAAAAATACATTCATGATTACATGCATTACTGCTTTCAAGCATTATTCTTTTAGGAAAAGGGGGAGTTTCTATATATACCGTACTATTAAGAAAATTGGAATAATTTTGAGTAAAACTTTCACTCTTTTTTTTATCTATTTTATTCATTTAGATACCTTATGGCTATGTTTAGTGAATCACAATCGGGCTAAAAAGAAAGTGGTTGCCCCTTCAAAATATGAGCGTTAGCTTTTTTACCCAAAACGAGACAATCTAGATGCGATGGCAAACCATCACCGGGGCGTGTATAGTCAAGCATTTCTTGAGTTATAATTTCCCCCTCTTCTATATCACAAGCAGCCACCACACTACGTCTAGCCACAAAAGATTTTTGCCTTTCCACATCAGTCACAATACGGCGAGATTTTCCTAAAGCTATTTCAACCTCTCGAATTTGCTTTACAAAATCCTTAGCTTCATGTGGCTCAAGTGACATTATATGTTCTGGGCTACGGGTACTTTTATCTAACGTGATAGTCTTTTCTATCATATGTGCACCAAGGGCAACTGCCGCAACATCCATAGTATAACCGGGAGTATGATCTGAAAAAGCCACCGGATACGAAAACATTTGCTTTAGCGTTGTCAACACTCGTAAATTAATACTTTCTAGGTGAGCAGGATAACCGGATGGACAGTGATTGATAAGAATTTTTCTCGCACCTGCTTTTTCTAAAACATCAACCGCTTGCTCAACTTCTCCAATAGTAGCGCTTCCTGTATCTATTTGGACAATCCAGTCAAATTTGGCAACAAGACGTAGTAAGTAATGATGGTTAATATCGCCAGAAGCGATCTTTATACAATCACAACCGGCTTCCTGCAAAAGCAAAACTTCATTTTCAAAGGTAGCCGTTGAAAAAAATAATATATTCTTTGTTTTGCAATATTGAATAAGTTCTTTCCATTCATCTTTTGTAAGCTCACGCCTCTGCAATATTTCTTGCAAAGACTCTGTTACTTGTTCGGTTACACCTTTTTCTTTATCGAGTAAAGCTCCATAACTAAACATGGTGTCACGAGAAGGAACAAGTCTTTTAGCGTCAACCATTTGAAATTTTACAGCATCGGCACCGGCACTTACAGCCATATCGATAAGTTTTTTGGCTGTTTCAAGCCCATCATGTGTAGGGCCGGCTTCAAAAACTATGCATACAGGTTGATTGTCTCCAATCTGTTTATTTCCCATTTGAAGAATTGAACTCATTATAACATTCCTTGTTTTTGTAGATATTCAGCAAAGCAAACCGCTATCTCATAATCTTCCTGTGTGTCTATATCAACGGAACGCATTTGTGGCATGTTATAACCTTTCAAAGAGGTTCCATAAAAACTACGAAGCTTTTTAAAGGATGAAACCTTAATTGCATACGTGCTACCATTTCCGATATACGCTGTAGGAATAGCTTGACTTTTCAATTTTGCCACAAGAGGAAATGCCGGAGATAAAAAATTATTTTCATTTGGAATAAGAGCTTGATACGGTGAATGAGAATAGGTACATGTAGCAAAAGCTGAGTCAACACTTTTGTCTTCAAGTAAAGTCATTGTATTCTGGATATCTGTGGAATTTCTTAATGGGGCAGTTGCATATAAACAACAAAGGTTATCAAAACAAATGTCCAGTTTTTCATATTCTTCTAAAATGTGCATACAAACTTCAAAACAACCTGCCAAATCAGTAGCAAGTCCTTTTGGGCGTATATGGACATTCACATTATTTTTTTTTGCTAAGTCAATAATCTCGTCATCTTCTGTTGAAACAAGCACCGTGTGGAAACATTTACTTTCTACGGCAGCTTCATAAGTCCACAAGAACATAGGCTTACCCATAAATGGCAACAGATTCTTTCTTGGAAGACGTTTTGAACCACCCCTAGCAGGGATAATTGCTATATTTTTCATAAACAATTATTTAACCTTTTCCAATAAAAACCATGTAGAGTCATCTGTGCGAAACATACTGTCCTTATGGTATATGAATCCATAATCAATAAGGCGTAAGTCACTAAATCGCTCTAGTAACTCACCACAAAAATCTCTTTTAAATAATTTGCCTTCATGTCCCCGATAATTTACCTCAACCGGTGTTGGGTTATAATATTCATTTATTAGAATAAAGCGTGAAGAAGCGCTATAGAGTTGATCGTAAGCTTGGGGTAATGATTTTGGATTGATATGAATTAATACGCCCGAAGTGAATGTTAAATCATACTTTTGTTGCGCCTTGAAATCTAATAAGGATTCATTAAATATTCTTACCTTGCCAACAGTTTTTTCTTGAGCCAGTTTTGCAGCACGTTCATTTATTTCAACAGCATCTATTTGAGCTTGTGGAAATAAGGTGCATAGAGCCTGTAAATTAATTCCAATATTACAACCCAATTCCAAAATGCTTTGTGGTCTAAAGGGGAGTTTAGTTAAAAATTTAGCCCATCTTCCAACCGCTATAGGTACATTTTCCAATGTATTTCTAGTAATATAATCATCTCCAAATTCACCTTTCCAAAACAGTTCTTGTTCGTTCATAAAACACCCTTTTCAAGATTTATCATGTATACTTTTCACCCTTTTCACAATTTCTACCAAATCTTTATCACTCAAGCCGTAATAAAGAGGAAGAGAAATACATTTTTCATAGTAGG
>CAYJPS010000180.1:0-3479 GCA_964372135.1 uncultured Treponemataceae bacterium
ATGTTATAACGGTTAAAATATTGTATTCGACATTATGATTTGATAATATTTGTGAGGCTCGCAAAACTCTATTAAAAGTTCCATTTTTCTTTGTATCAAAGCGCAAAGAATCGTGCACTTTTTTGTTTCCATCCATTGAAAGACCAACTAAAAATTTGTTTTCAGCAAAAAAAGAGGCCCATTCATCTGTTATAGAAAGTCCATTTGTTTGAATTGCAAAGTGAACTTGTGTTTCAGAAGGCTTATATTTTTTTACAAGCGAAATAAAATCTTTGTAAAAATCGAGCCCAATTAGAGTGGGTTCGCCTCCCTGGAAAGCAAAGGTGCATGGTGAAAACCCTTGTTCGAGCGGTTTTCGCACCAAATTTTCAAGGGTTTCTCTGCTCATCATACCGTAACTTTTTATCTCTCTTTTTTCTGTTTCATCGCAGTAAAAACAATACGAACAGCGCATATCACAAAGGCCAGAGGCAGGTTTTATAAGGAGGTTAATGGGGATGTTTGCGTGGTTATTCTTCATTTGTGGCTAGTATAGCAGAAAAAAAAAGAGCTGTCAAAGACAGCTCTAGGCACTACACTTACTTAAATAAGTATTTCATTTCTTTTTCATAAAAATCTACAAGTTTATGACGCATTATATCTTGTTTAGCTGAAAGTTCTTTTCCAACTTCAAAAGAGTCTGAAAGAAGAACAAACCTATAAATTCTTTCAAAAAGTCTGAATCCATTTTTACTGTTTATAAGAGAAAGTATTTCATTTTCAAACAAGGTTTGTATCTCTTTATTGTTCATCAATTCAGCATAGTTTTCAAATTCTATATTGTTGTTTTTTGCAAAAGAGCGAAGTTCTGCTTCTTCAGGAACAATGAGCGCTCCGAGGTGTCTTTCATCTTGTCCGAGAACAACAGCTTGTGAAATATAAGGAGAAAGTTTCATTTTTTGTTCAATTGGAACAGGCTCAATATTTTCGCCGCCTCTTAAAACGATTGTGTCTTTTATTCTACCGCGGATACTTACTTCTCCATCAATTGTTTTTAGCCCAAGGTCTCCAGAATTAAACCAACCGTCTTTGTCAATAACAGCTTCTGTTAAGTCAGGCCGTTTGTAATAGCCCTTCATAACAATACCACCGCGAATAAGAACAACGCCTTTTTCTCCTGGGGGAAGTTCTTCCCCGTTTTCTCCAACTATTTTTACTTCTACGCCATTAAGAGGTTTCCCTATTGTACCAAAAATTGGCTTACGTAATGGGCGAACACTTACAACAGGTGAAGTTTCTGTTAATCCATACCCTTCAACTAAGTTAATACCAACAGTCCAAAAGAAGTTGTCGACTGCTGGCGGTAGAGCACCTCCACCTGAAACAGCCCCGCGGAAACCTGTTCCAAGTTTTGCGCGGACCTTTTTGAAAATAATAACGTTTCCAAGAGCTTTTAATGGACAAAGAAGAAGCCACGGTAACCCCATGGTGAGCCAATCTAAAACGGCATTGTTTTGCTTAAATCGTGCCTCTTTATTAAAAAGCTTTCTATCCATTTTGGAGTGTGCATTTCCGACAGTAACAAAGAATTTGTAGAGACCAAGCACTATACCACCTGTTTTTCTCATAGAACGGTCAACACCCTCAAAGACGGCTTCAAAGATCCGTGGAACAGCTGGCATAAGTTGTGGGTTAAGGGTTTGAAGGTCTGGTAGCATAATGCTTCCAATAGGCTTAGAATAGCAAATGCTTCCTCCTTGCAGTAAAATAATATATTCGCAAGAACGTTCAAAAGAATGCCAAACAGGAAGTACACAAAGAGCTTTGTCTCCTGGGTTAAGATAGATTCTTTCAGGAAGATCTGTAAACTGAGATAGGAAGTTTCCATGTGTAAGCATTACACCTTTTGGCTCACCTGTTGTCCCTGATGTAAAAATAATACAAGCAATTTCCTCTTTAGATCCAGATTCAAGAGTTTCTTCGACCTTGTTCGGGTTTTTAACTCTATATGCTGCACCCTCTTTTTTTAAATCTTTAAAAAAGGTGACTTTTACTTTGTGTTTTTTTGCTTCGGCTATAGTAACATCACTTACCTCATCGAATGAGATAATATGAGTAAGCGATGGAGCTTCTTTTTTTAACATGAGAATTTTTATTACTTGTGTTTCGTTTTCAGCAATTACAATATTGCATTCTGTTGTTGCTAAAATATAAGAAAGGTCCTGTGGCGTAGCATCACATCCACGAGGAACATCCCCTGCTCCTATAGACATAATACCAAAGCTTGCTTCTAACCATTCTTTTCGGTTATCAGCAATAAGCCCAATAAGGTCACCTCTTTTTACACCGAGAGATAAAAGTCCTGCTGAAACATCATACACATGTTGCATGAGCTCTGAAAAACTTGTAGGTAGAAAAAAACCTTTTTCATTTTTTTCATATTGCGCAACAATGTTTGGCCATTTTAAAACTGAGTTTCGTAAAAGTTTTGGAATTGTGTTTACTGTTTCCATTTTTATTCTCCATTGAACAAAATATCAAAGTTTGTCATTTTGAATATTATACTCAAGTGTGATGAAAAAAGCAAGCATTTTATATAAATAAAAACAGAGGATCTTATTAGAACCTCTGTTTGTTTGTGTTTAGCTCTCCATTCCTAGGACTCGGCAAAATCTTACAAATCATCAACCAAAGCAGTCGATTTTGCATATGCTGTCGATTTTGCCTCGAAAAAGTTACGTAAAAGTTGACGTCGTGTCAACTTCTACTATCGAGTTCCGCGGTTCCGAAGAAAAGGGATTAGCTCAAAACTCGCTGGCTTTTGTTCAACATCCGTGTTGAACGCTTATTGCGTAGCGCTCGGCAAAATCTTACAAATCATCAACCAAAGCAGTAGATTTAGCATAAGCAGTAGATTTTGCCTCGAAAAAGTCGGTTTTTATCAAGTTTGCATTTGAGTACTGGTTAATCCATACCATAGAAGCTGGCTCTTCATCATAACCTTCGTACAAGGGCTTAAACCCAAGATTTGTACAACGCAAGTTTCCAAGATATTTTATGTAGTCAGAAATCATGTCTTTTGTGAGGCCTGAAATGGTGTCGCCAATAACGTAGTGACCCCACTTAATTTCTTGCTCAACGCCTTCTTTAATCATTGCTCGGTATTCTTCAATAAGCTCTGGCGTAAAAAGTTCAGGCTCTTCTTTTTGCATTTCTAACAAGATCGAACGAAATAGCCAAAGGTGGGTGTTTTCGTCTCGGTTAATGTAGCGAATTTCTTGTACAGAGCCACCCATTTTTCCAATGCGACCAAGGTTATAAAAAAACATAAAGCCTGAATAAAAATAAATTCCTTCAAGAATATAGTTTGCAACACAGGTTCTAACCAATGTTTTAGGGCATGGATTTTCTTGAAACTCGTTGTAAAGATCTCCAATAAAACTGTTCCGAGCCAAAAGATGCTCGTCGTTTTTCCACTGGTATAAAATGTCGTTTCTCTC
>CAYJPS010000181.1:0-3451 GCA_964372135.1 uncultured Treponemataceae bacterium
CCCAAGTTTGTGCATTTGCCTCTTGTCCATAAATTGCAACTTTTTTGCTTGGTGCTTCTCTAAATGCTTTAAGCAATAAACCACCACTACCACAAGTAGGGTCATAAATTCTATCGTTTTCTTGTGGTTTAACAAGTTTTGCTACAAGCTCTGAAACTGTGCTCGGAGTGAAAAATTCTCCACCTTTTTTTCCAGCATCAGATGCAAAATTTGCAATCATATACTCATAAGCATCACCGATTATATCAGAACTATCAAGGTGTGATGGTCTTAAATCAAGCTCATAATAATCTGATAACAAGTTTTTAAGTATTGCATTTTTTTCACGAACATCACCAAAGTCCACCTGTGAGTTAAAGTCAATAGCACGAAAAACATTACGAAGCTTACCGCTATTATGCTCCTCGATGTGTGAAAGGGCTATATTTATTTTTTGACCTATTTCTGTGTCGCCTCTATTTTCATATAAATAGTCAAAAGTGGAAACTTCATCAAGGGCAAATCTTTCACGACTCATAGCCCTTGCTATTCTATCAGCATCGCCATTGTATTGTTCTTCGTATTCTGCTCTTTTTTCTCTATTTACATCACTAAGGTATTTTACAAATAGCATTGATAATATATAGTCTTTGTATCTTGAGCTGTCAATTTTCCCACGAAAGCTGTCGCAAGCTCTCCAAAGTGTATTTTGTATATCTGTTTTCGTTGTCATTTTAGTTTCCTTTCATATATAGCTTTTCAAGCAGTAGTTTTGTATATTTAGTTTTTTCTTCTTCTAATTTACTCAGTAGGTATTGCTCTTTTTTTGCAAGAGTATTAAGTTCGCCGACCTTTTGTTGCTTGTCCATTGTAAGTAGTTTAATTTCAATCTCACCTATAAAAAGTGGACGAATTGCTCCTATCATATTGCTGGTATTGTTTTTAAGATACTCTTTTTTTACTATCTCCGAATTTAGAAACCAGTATAAATATTTTGTATTAACTATACTTTTATTTGCCCTTACAATAGCAAAATGTGTTGGAATTACAAAGTTTTCTGTGTTTTCATCTATTAAAACCGCAGTATAAGGGGCAGATAATCTAACAATTATATCGCCTTTTTGGGTTAAATAATCCTGATTTAATGACTCTGTAGCATAAAAATCTTCAGTAAAATTCACTGCTATACACCCATTACCACTGATAGATTTAAGTGTAAGCTGCTTGTAATAGAATTCCGTTTTAATTTTAGATTGTTTTCTCGAGAGAATAAGACCCGTCCTTATCTCGCTTAATTGATTTAATTTAATGATGCTCACCTCTTTTGTGTTGTGGCAAAAAAATAACATCGCCAAATGAAAAAATATTCCTTTTACTTTTGTTCATTGTAACACATCAAATTGATTTTGTCAATATTAATTTTTGTTATGTTCCAAAAATAACTTTATTGGTGGGTTTTATTTTTATAGAACTATTGACTTCTATGCCCTTTTCTAAATCTAAAGTAAGCATAAAAGTCAATTTGTTTCAGATGTTTAATTCACGATTTTTAAAACCTCTCTTAGTATTTCACAAGCACTTACATCAAATTTATGTTCTTTTATTGTATTACATATTTCTTGCAACTCACTCTTAATTGCCTTAACCACTCTTGGATTAGCAGTTACATTAATCTGCTTATTTTGTAACCTATGCATAATGTAATCTTGCTTGCTCATCCCACTCAGCCTTACAAGTCTTTCTATATCAGCCCATTCTTCTGGTGAGACTCTAAAGCTCACTGTTTTGCTTCGCCATCTATTTTTCTTATCCATCACTTTATGTGACATACTTATGCACCTCTTTCTATTGATAATTTGTCT
Organism: uncultured Treponemataceae bacterium; assembly: GCA_964372135.1. Lineage (GTDB taxonomy): Bacteria > Spirochaetota > Spirochaetia > Treponematales > Treponemataceae > CAYJFX01. The sequence continues at coordinate 1,842 of CAYJPS010000181.1, forward strand.
GCGATTTCACCTTGCTTTGTTGGGAATAGGTGAGCATATCTGTAAGTTATATCTATACTCTCATGCCCAAGTCTGTCTGCTATTGCTACTGCTGAGAATCCCATATTTATTAGAAGTGAGCAGTGAGAATGTCGGAGGTCATGGTTTCGTATCTTTTTCACCCCAGTTTGCTTGCACCCTCGTGACATTTCATTTTGCAGATATGACTTCGTTACTGGGAATATTCTATCTGTTGGTGCTATCTTGTACAGGCTGTCGATGTACTCCTCAATCTCTTCACAGAGGAAATCTGGCATTGATATAACTCGTTTACTTTTTGGTGTTTTAGGATCTGTTATAATATCTTCACAGTTAATTCTTTGATAACTTTTGTTTATTCGCAGTGTCGATTTTTTGAAGTCAAAATCTTCTTTAGTCAGGGCAAGAAGTTCGCCAGACCTTATACCAGTCCAGTATAAAATTTCATAAATGTAGTAGCTCATCGGCTTGTCCATCATCGCATCTGAAAACTTTAGGTACTCTTCCTTAGTCCAAAACAGCATTTCTTTGGTTTTTTCTTTGCCCATATTCCCAGCTTTTTGGGCTGGGTTTGAGACGAGTTCATAAAATCTTATTGCATGATTAAATATAGCTGACAGCTGATTATGGATTGTCTTTAAGTAGACTGGCGAAGCCCCATTTCCTTTATCATCTTTTTGTTTCATCATCATATTCTGCCACTTTATAACATCGGATGGTTTAATTTCATTCATCTTTTTATCCTTGAAATATGGCATTAACTTTCGTTGGATTATACTTTCTTTGGTTTTCCAAGTGTTTTGCTTTACACGATGCTCGGTATCTTCCTTATAAATCTCAACGAAACTTTTGAATGTCATATCAAGATTAGTCCTATTTTTCTTTAAAAATTCTCGTTCCCACTCTTGTCCTTCACGCTTAGTTTTAAATCCACGCTTACATTTTTGTTTGGTTTTACCTGTGTGGTCTTCGTATCTTACTGATACAAGCCACTTCCCATTTTTCGACGGATCTTTATTTACAGACATATATATTCCCTCCTTATCTTAATTTTAGGCACTAACTTTTTCATTCTCAGTTGGCACTATTCCATAGAATTTTTCTTCGAAGTAGATTCGGCTGACCTTTCCTGTCAGTGTCATAAATCCTTTTTCTTCTAATTCAATATTTAATTTTTTAATGATTTTGTATGCATGAGCTCTTGATATTTCAAGACACTCTGCCATTTCTGACGCTGATACAAACATCTTTTTTTGCATAGATTTCCTCCTTATGAACACACAATACCACAACTCTTTACTGATAGCTATGGCAAGTGGTTATGTTGTTTTAATTTCTACTTAAGCAACAATTTTTGTCGCTTAAAACTTATTTTAATATATTTCCGTATTTTATCAGACAGCACCCTTGACGCCACCTCTGACCACCTATTAAACCCTGTGTTTTAGGGGAATTCTCGTATTTACAGCACCTATTACAGCACCAAGACTGGTTTTACAGCACCTAACGACCACCTAAAATATTTTGTTTTAAAAAGCTCGTTAAGTGGCTTAAACACTGGGTTTTCCTCGGTCGGCACTGCCGTCCGATGT
>CAYJPS010000182.1:0-3444 GCA_964372135.1 uncultured Treponemataceae bacterium
AAGTGGTGTTCCTTTTTGTATGTCTTGTTTAGCCACCTTGTCAAGAATGTTTCCGATATATCTTGTGTGCAATCCATATCCCGGTCGGATTGAGCGAACATTTTTATGTGTGAATTTTTCACCTTTCTTTATATCTTTAACGACAAAGAGCGACCGTCTAAAACAAACACTGCCTTGCTCTTTTTCTGTACGCTCATAACTTACTTTACCGAGAGCCTTTTCAACGATACGAATGTCTTGCACCATTTGTTTAAATTCGTGTGGTTCCATGCTAAATGCACCATCAGGTCCACCATCGGCACGCGCTAGGGTGAAATGTTTTTCAATAACGGTTGCGCCAAGCGCCACCGCACCGACAGCCACAGCAGAACCCATCGTATGATCCGAAAGCCCCACTTTACAATTAAAGGCTTCTGCCAAATGTGGAATAGTTCGTAAATTTGCTTCATCAACGGGTGCAGGATAGGAAGACGTGCATTTTAATAACGTTAGGTCCGTATTTCCATTTTCTCGCAAAGCGCGAACAGCTTCGTCAATTTCAGCTAATGTTCCCATTCCTGTTGACATAATGACAGGCTTCTTTGTTTGCGCAATTTTTTTTATAAGCGGAATATCCACAAGCTCAAAAGAAGCAATTTTATGTTTAGTTACGCCACATTCTTCTAAAAAGTCCACAGATGTTTCATCAAATGGGGTTGAAAAACAATCAAGTCCTAAATCTTTAGCACACCTCATTAGACGTGGCGTCCACTCCCATGGAGTATAAGCTTCTTGATAAAGATCGTGCAAAGTGCGCCCTTCCCACAGAGTGCCTTGTATACGAAAATATTTGTTATTGCAAGGAATGGTGAGCGTGTCAGCTGTATAGGTTTGGAGCTTCACAGCATCAGCACCGGTTTCTGCGGCTGCACGGATAATATTTTCGGCTCGCTCGATGGAACCGTTATGATTTGCTGATATTTCAGCTATTATGTACGTTTTAGTCATAGTGTATAGCCTCGTCAAATAATCTAAAAATTCTCACTTGTTTTTGGGGACAAACAAAGGGAGTAATTCTTTTATTTCGAGTTTCATCTATACTCCACCGCACGTCTTGAAAACCTAATTTATCTCTAAAGATAGCAGTACTTGAAAATCGCGGATTAACTTCAAATACCACAGGCCCCTTTTTTGTTAACCTCAACTGAACATTTATTGAACCATGAAAGTTTAATTTAAGAGCGAGTTCTTCTAAGAAACTTGCTATTTCGTGCTGTATGACTAGTTCCCCGTATTTTGTAATCCCCCCCATTAGCTCTCGCTCAAAAACAATAGAAAAAACTTCATTATTTTTTGTTCGATACAAACCACAAGTATATTCTTCTCCCTCTAAATACTCTTGAGCAATAAAATCAGGGTTGCGTTTAAAATAAAAGTTGTATTCTTCTTCATCATTAACCACATATATCTGCTTACTTCCACAACCTGTATCTGATTTTAGAATACATGGATACTCAAGAGGCTTTACTCCTGGTTCATGTGTCCAAGGGTAAGACATTCCACTATCCATAAGAAACTGTGCTGTCTTATACTTACTAAACCCAATCTCCATTACATTATCGGTTGCCATAATAATTTGTGATTCGCCAATATTTCTTATTTTTTTATCAGAAAAAAAACGTAACTCAGCTTCAGAAGTAGGGATTATAAATGTAATATTATACTTTTCAACTAACTTTGTAAGGGCACCTATATAATCAGTTTCGTTAGCTTTTGGTAATATAAAATAATTATCATACTTTATTGCGGCATAATTCTTTTTTGAAATATCAGAGCAAAAAAGATTTTCAAAAGGAAGGTAGGAAGACAATATTTTCAAAATTGAGAAACCTATATCACCACCTGCACCTGTCACTAGATAGTTATGTCTATTCATTAGTTATTCTGCCTTCGATATATGTTTTGAAAATATGCTTGGCGACATTTTTAGGAGATTTAAGTTTATTATTGTTCACGAGTGAAATAAAGTTTTCCTTATCGGAAAAATCCGAAGCCCTAATTTCCGCTTGCATATTTGTATCAAGGACACCAGGATCAAAATGAATTACCTCTATATTACCGTTTTGAGATTCGGCTATAACATCAAAAAACATTTTTATCCCAGCCTTTCCCGAACAGTAAAGGCTCCAATTATCTATTGGCCTACCTGCTGCTCCCGATGAAATATTTAACACAAAAAGTGAAGAGATAGAAAATTTCTGTGTGATTATAGCAGGCGCAATCATATTTATATTATAAGAAGCCACAATGTCTTGCACCGTCATTTTTTCTACTGTTGCTATAGGGCTTATACAGCCTGCATTATTAATAAAAACATAGTTATTAGCTATGTCAATTTTTATATTATCCAATGCAGAGGTAAGGCTATCAATACTTGCTAAATCAGCTTTTATTAGGCTTATATTAGAATTGTTTCTTGATAATTCAATTTGATAATCCAAGAATCTACGCGAAACTGCAACAAGGCAAACATCTTTTTGTGATAATATATCAAACAACTCTTTTCCTAAGCCTTGTGAGACTCCTGTTAGTATTATACCCATACTATATTCCTAAATATTTTTTCTTTATCTGATACGTATCTTCCATAAAATCATTTAAATTTTCTTTACCATTTTTCTTTGTTTCTAATAAAATATATGGCGTCGCTTTTGTTATTATTGCAATTTTTGAAAAATCATAAGTTCCCTTACCAATATTATAATGAGCATCGACGTGGCTTTTGACGTCGTTATCACTCAAGTGACAAACTAAAGGCTTAAACTCTATAAACTCTTCAACATATTTATACGGTAGTAGCCCCAGATAATTGGCAGTGCATATTGCATGACCAACATCAAGACAAAAGCCACATTTTAATGCAGCAAGGGCATATCTAATTTCTTCTACGGTTGCACCTTGGCATAGTTTATTAGAATCAAGAGGTGATACGTAAGGTTTATTTTCTATAAGTAGTTTACCGGGATTGATTCGTTCCAGTTGTCTAATGCTTTCATCAACATGTCCGGAATTTCCTAAATGAACTACGGTATATAGGGCTTCAAGCTCGCTTGAAAACACTTCAACCTCATCAAAAGTTTCTCGATTGTAAGAAAAACAGCTTTCCACAGCCAAATTTATTCCGTGAACATGGTGAGGAGCATGAAGTGCTATCGGAATGTTTAGCTTTTTCCATTTTTTTACTGTTTCCAAAGAGTTAGGAATCACATAAAGCTCTATATAATCAAAAAGACCTTCTTTGTAGAGCTTTTTTGCTTCTTCATAGTAAAAATCAGTATTTATTGACCAAAGTTTCAATCCTAGCTTCATGAGTATACCTCGGGCTCAAAATTTAGTTTATAAAATAAGCTCTTTCAATGGAAAAATATCTTCATTGACTCCATTAATACAATTATAGCATCTAGA
>CAYJPS010000183.1:0-3422 GCA_964372135.1 uncultured Treponemataceae bacterium
CGTGGTGCTAACATGCCTAAAGACAACATTGAAAGAGCAATAAAAAAAGGTACCGGAGAATTAGGCGGTTCAACATACGAAGAAAAACTTTATGAAGGTTACGGAGCAGGTGGTGTTGCTATTCTTGTTGAAGTATTAACAGATAACAACAATCGTGCATCAGCAAACGTACGTAATATTTTTTCTAAGTCAGGCGGAAACATGGGAGCTACAGGTTCTGTTGCATATATGTTTAACCGAAAAGGTGTTATTGAATACGATGCAGAAGCAGTAAGTGAAGATGAAGTAATGGAAGCAGGTCTTGATGCAGGTGCTGAAGATATCGCAACTGAAGACGGTGTAATCACTGTTACAACAGATCCTTCAGACTTTGAAAATGTACTTGAAGCAATGCAAACTAAAGGTTTTGAGTCAGTTTCTGCAAGTGTTTCCATGGTTCCAGATACTTATCAATCTGTTGATGAAGAAACAACACGAAAAGTATTAAAACTTATCGATAAACTTGAAGAAGATGATGACGTTCAAAACGTTTATTCAAATATTGATATTCCAGAAGGTTTTGAAGCTGAATAATTCAAACTCTTTTTCATCTATTCCGGGAACAGTTAAGGCTGTTCCCGAGTCATTTATAGACACTTCTAAAAAATCACGAGTGCGTGTACTTGGAATAGATCCAGGTTTAGCAAATACTGGCTGGGGCGTTGTAGATTTTTTAGATTCGCGTTATAAACTTATAGACTACGGTGTAATTGAAACTAAAAAAGAAAACACCCATGGCGAGCGGCTTCTAGAAATTTATAATAGAATGCAAAGTGTTGTCAATGAATTTAAGCCCGATGTAGCTGGAATGGAAAGCTTGTTTTTTTCAAAAAATGTAACGAGTGCGCTTGCAGTGGCAGAATCTCGTGGCGTATTAATTTTATGCTTAGCACAGAATTGCATTGACTTAAAAGAGTTTACTCCAAATGACATAAAAAAATCTGTTACAGGGACAGCAAGTGCAAATAAAGAGCTTGTTCAAAAGTATGTTAGCTTGCTATTAGGACTACAAATTCCTCCAAAACCTGACCATGCAGCAGATGCAATTGCAGCAGCAATTACGCGCATTCATTCTTCAAATTTATAGTTTTTTCACTTATACAATTTTTTTATATTCCGATACTATAGTATGAGTATTTCAATGGCAGCAAATTATCAGTTTACCGATATTTTCGGTAGTGCATCTGGCTTTGTAGATAGAATTCCGCTTTCATTACTGAATCCGTCTGCAAAAGTAGAAGAAAATGAAGATTACTTAACATCTCAAATTATAACATATTTAGGAAATAAACGTTCTTTGCTAGAATTTATTGGAGCTTCACTTGAAAGTATCCAAAAAAAGACAGGCAAAGAAAAGCTTCAAATATTTGATGTGTTTTCAGGTTCAGGAATTGTTTCACGATATTTTAAACAACACTCTTCACTATTGATAGCGAATGATTTAGAAACATATACACGTCTTATTAATACCTGTTATCTTTCAAATGCATCTGAGCGTGATATGGTACAATTGAGAGGCCTTTTTTGTGATTTAAAAGAACAGCTTGAAATGGCTGAATATAAAAATGAATGGGAAAGTGGAATTATTAGAAAATACTATTCGCCAAAAGATGATAATAATATTCAAATGGGTGAAAGAGTTTTTTATACAAGTAGAAATGCACATTATATTGATACTGCTCGCAGTATTATTGCAGAGTATCCCGAAAGCATTCAAGCATATTTTATTGCTCCTCTTTTATCCTTGGCCTCTGTTCACACTAATACATCGGGTGTTTTTAAAGGATTTTATAAAAACAAAGATGGTATTGGTCAATTTGGAGGAAGTAATAAAGATGCTCTAAATCGAATTACTGCTGAAATGGAAATTCAATTCCCGGTATTTAGTAAATTTGAATGTGAAACGAGAGTTTTACAGGGGGATTCTAACAAGATAATTGAAGAAGTTGAAGAAGTAGATGTTGCATACATCGACCCTCCATATAATCAACACCCCTATGGCTCAAACTACTTTATGCTAAATATAATAGCAAATAATGAAGAGCCGAAAAATATTAGTACTGTTTCAGGTATTGATGCAGATTGGAATCGTTCTTCATATAATAAGGCTAAAGAAGCATCAAAAAGTCTTGAAGATTTAGTAAGCCGTATTAAAGCAAAGTTTGTACTCATTTCATTTAATTCTGAAGGTTTTATGAGTACAGACGACATGAAAAAAATGCTAAAAAAATACGGTAAGGTGAGCATCAATGAATGTGAATACAATACTTTTAAGGCATCTCGAAATTTACAAAGTAGAAATAAACATGTAACAGAGTTCTTGTTTTTACTTGAAAAAAAATAAGCATTTTGAGCGGCAATGAAGCCGCTCATTTTTTTTTAATATGCTTGCTTTTGACTCTTTTTTTTATTTATGCTATACTTATTTTAATAAAAAAAATGGAGTCACACATGATAGAGAGAAACGATGGTTTAAAAAATATTGCTGCGGGCTACCTTTTCCCTGAAATTGCAAAAAGAAGAAGAGAGTTTACAGCAAATAATCCTAATGCAGATATTATTAGCTTAGGAATAGGAAATACGACTGAACCTATTACACCACATATAAAAAAAGCTATGATTGACTATGTCGAAGGCTTGGGAACAAGAGAAGGTTACTCTGGTTATGGCGATGAGCAAGGTAATACGGCTTTACGAGAAAAAATTGCTAAGGTTTTTTATCCTGGAATGGTTGAAGTAGACGAAGTGTTTATTTCAGATGGAGCAAAATGCGATATAGGACGTATTCAAGCTTTGTTTGGAAAAGATGTAAATGTTGCAGTTCAAGACCCAGCATATCCTGTATATGTTGACGGTTCTGTTTTAATTGGTGCGGCGGGAGCAAAAGGCGAAGGTAAAGATGGCTATGAGGGTATTGTATACATGCCTTGTACCGAAGAAAATGGTTTTTTTCCTGATTTGTCTGTGGTAAAAGAAAACTCACTTATTTACTTTTGTTCACCAAATAATCCAACAGGTGCAAGTTCTACAAAAGAAGAATTGGAAAAGTTGGTAAAATTCGCAAAAGAAAATGGTTGTATCATTATTTACGATGCTGCATATTTTGCATTTGTAAGAGAAGATGGAGTGCCTAAATCTATATTTGAAATAGATGGGGCAAAAGAGTGTGCTATTGAAATAAACTCCTTTTCAAAGCCAATCGGATTTACCGGTGTGCGTTTAGGGTGGTCTGTAGTTCCGAAAAACCTAAAATATGCAGATGGCACACCAATTATTAATGATTGGAACCGAATTATGACTACAATCTTTAATGGAGCTTCTAACATTGCACAAGCAGGTGGTCTTGCTTCTCTTGATGATGAAGGCTTAAAAGAAATGAAAGG
>CAYJPS010000184.1:0-3415 GCA_964372135.1 uncultured Treponemataceae bacterium
TCGAAACCCTGTCCATAGTGTAAATAATTTTTTTATCGTCGAATGTTTTTGCCATGTGAAATGCCCCTTTTTGGTAATGTATAATTATGGGGATAGTATATATGATTTAAGTTTTTTTATCAATGAGGGCGCCACCCGTGCATGGCAACACGCAGGTTGCCATCTACGGGTCGGGCTTTTCGGGGTTTCATTCGGCGCATGGTACGGGCGCCCACACAGGGACGCCCCAGCGGGAATGCGCCGAACGGCTACGCCGCCCCTACAATCCCTGGCGCGGTTGCGTAGCTCCGTAGCAGTCAACACACAGGTTGACTGCTACGGAAAGGGTTGCTCGTCAGTTTTTTTCAAAAAATTTCTCAAAAATGCAATAATTTTCGTAAAAAAATACTAATAGTATATATGTAAGAATTCTTTCTTTCTCAACTGTTTGTACAAATGGTTGAAAAATTCCTCAAATAGGGGTAAAATATGAGTAGTAAAGAATTGTCGAGAATGAATGACTATTTTGCTAGGTATTTGCTTGGGCAAAAAGGTAACGAGCCATTACTGTTAAGTTTTATAAACGCAGTTATGAGAGACAATGATTTAGAAGAGTTTGAGTCTGTTACGGTAACCAACCCGTATAATCTTAAAGAACACGCTTCGGACTCGGAAACCATTGTCGACGTTAAAGCTATTACCTCTTCTGGCGAAAAGGTCTTTATCGAAGTCCAAGTGCGGGGGAATAAAACCTTTTTTGACAGAGTTTTAGAGTACTGGGCAAGAGGTTACCGAGCAGAAAGGATCAAAACGGAAAATGGCGATGAAGTAAGGCGCTTTATGCCAGTAATAAGTATAAACATTGTGAGCTTTACAATGTTTGATGATGTTGACTTTGCGCACACTTCACACATGATACATTGTGTGCAAAACAAAAAAGTAACGAGCGATAAGTTAGAAATACATTTTTTGGAATTACCAAAGATGCATACTTTGGTAAAAGAGAGCGAGCTAAAAACATGGTTAAGTTTTTTTGGCTCACAAGATTTTGAAAATGAAAAGGAAGCAATAGCAATGCAAGGTGAAGTATTTAAGAAAGCTGTAGGCGATTATGAATATTTTAGAGCAGATACCGATTTGGTAAGCGAATATGAAAAAAGAGAGATTTATCTTAACGGCCAGTCTGCAATGCTAAACTATGAGCGGCAAGAAGGTATAAAACAAGGTATAGAAAAAGGTGCTCATGATGTAAGGGTTGAAATAGCAAGGCAACTTCTTTCTACAGGGGACTCACTTGAAAAAATCCAACAAGTAACAGGGCTTACAGAAGAAGAAATAAGGGCAATTAATAATTAATACGTAATAGTTAAAATCTGCGTAATTCTTGCGGATACATAATGACCAGTCTTGGTGGCACATGCAAAAGTAAAGATGTTCTACGCCACGAAGGAGATTCTTCATGGGTACAGATATGTGGTAAAATCAGAATGACAGGCAAGGGTAAAACTATACGCAAGAGCCTCATATCAATTGCTTGACGATTTACTGGGTTTGATATATGCTGAAGGTACTGGTAATGGAGAGAAAATGCCTTTAATAAATATTACAAACCTTACCTTTGGTTACGACTACAATTTATTCGAAAATGCCAATTTTCAAATTGATACTGATTGGAAGCTTGGCTTTGTAGGCAGAAATGGCAGGGGTAAAACAACCTTTTTAAACATTCTCTTAAAAAAACTGGAATATTCAGGAACCATTAGCTCTTCTGTAGATTTTGACTATTTTCCTTTTAGAATAGAAGATGAAAACAAAACAATTGTAGAAATAGTAGGCGACAATTGGCAAGCCTATAAAGAAATCTCGTTATTATCCATTGAAGACGATGTTCTTGAACGGCCATTTAATACCTTGTCTAACGGTGAAAAAACAAAGATAAAGCTTGCTCTTTTGTTTTCAAAAGAGGAAAAATTCTTACTTATAGATGAGCCTACAAATCACCTTGATATACAAGGGCGGGAACTGCTTTCTACCTATTTAAAATCTAAAAAAGGTTTTATACTGGTGTCTCATGATAGGTCTTTTTTGGATGGGTGTGTTGACCATATTCTTTCAATAAATAAATCAAGTATCGATGTTGTAAAAGGAAATTTTTCTACATGGTATTATAATAAAAATGCTACCGACAATTTTGAATCTGCACAAAACGAAAAACTAAAAAAAGACATAAAACGCCTTAGTGAATCTGCACGACAAAAATCTCTCTGGTCCGATAAAATTGAAAAGTCTAAAATTGGGCAAGGACCTGTAGATAAAGGATACATTGGTCATAAGGCTGCTAAAATGATGCAGCGATCTAAAAACATTGAACGCAATGTAAACAGAAGTAAAAGCGAAAAAGAAAGGCTTCTACAAAATATCGACAGGGCAGATGAGTTGAAAATGCACCCACTCAATTTTCATTCTGAGAGGCTTGTCGAGTGTAATAATCTTTCAATTTGTTATGGAGAGTCGGTAGTTTTTTCTGATATTTCCTTTGTTGTTAACCAAGGGGACAGAATTGCAGTAAGTGGAAAAAATGGCAGTGGAAAATCGAGCATTTTGAAGCTCTTGTGCGATGAAAATATTCAATACACAGGAACACTCTATAAAGCAAATAATTTGAATATTGCTTATGTAAGCCAAGATACATCACACTTAAAAGGAAGCATTGCACTTTTTGAAGAAGAAAAAAAACTTGATGCAACGCTTTTTAGAACAAACTTACATAAGCTAGGGTTTGAAAAATCTCATTTTGATAAAAATATTGAAACATTTAGTGAAGGGCAAAAGAAAAAGGTGCTCATTGCACAAAGTTTAAGTGTAGAAGCCCATCTTTACATTTGGGATGAGCCTCTCAATTATATTGATGTTTTATCACGCATACAAATTGAAGATTTGCTCCTTGCGTATGAGCCAACAATCATATTTGTAGAACATGACAAACTGTTTTGCGATACAATTTCAACGAAAACAGTTAAACTTATATAAACTTATTTCTTATGCTCAAGCCATACGAGGGCATCGGTATCGTAGCCGAGATCTTTGGCAATTGCAAGGTATTCCATTTTTACATCTTCAGGAATTGTTGGCGTTCTACTTAAAATCCAAAGGAATTTATGAGTTGATCCACATACTAAAGCATATTGGTAGTTTTCATCTAAAGCAATAATATTGTAATCACCGTAGAACGGTCCAAAAAAAGAAACTTCTAGGGCGCCTTCTGTTTCTACACCTCGAAGGCGTGCTTTTCCAACAATGTTTTCTTCTTTTTCTTTTTTAGTATTATAGCCATTGTTTTCCACCCGAACGGTTCCATCTTCTTTAAGGGTATAATTGGCAGTTACATCAATTAAGTTTTTTTCAAAGCTATGATCGAGGCGAGCAATTTCATACC
>CAYJPS010000185.1:0-3389 GCA_964372135.1 uncultured Treponemataceae bacterium
AGGACCCGTTTAACCCTCTTGCTACACTCCTTAGAGCAGGGAGCGTAGCGAGCTAAGGTGGGGTTAAGGGGGAAACCTGCGGGCTTCGCAACTTTGAGCTCGGTTTCCTCCTTATAAAACAGTGAAATAAGTTTCCCGCCTTTACAAAGGCACAATCTGGTGAAAATAATCTTCAAAAATTGAAAAGCAAAAAGAAACCAATCGAAAAGTGTAAGCTTTTCAAAACAAAAAAAGACTACCCATTACTAGGTAGCCTTCTTTGCGAGTTTACTTGCCTTTACAAAGGCAAACTAAACTTACGGATTAACAGTTGCTTTGTAAACAGGTGTTAATTTTCCGTCTTTTTTTACAATTTCAACAACAACAGCTGATTTAACAGGGTTGCGTCGTGCATCAAAAGAAAGATTACCAGTTACGTAACTTCCATCTGTTTTCTCCATTTCTGCACGTACTTCTGCAGAAGTTTCTGTACCTGCACGTACCATTGCATCTTTAATCATGTACATTGAGTCATATCCAAGAGCAGCAAATGATACAGGAGTTGAACCATATAAATCAACATAATCGCTTACAAAGTTTACAACCTTTGAATCTGTTGAGTCAGCAGCATAGTGATCAGAATAAAAACCATTAAGAACTTCGTCTCCAGCATTGTCTACAATACCACCCCATCCGTCAGCACCAACGATTTCAACATCAATGCCTTGTGCTCTAAGTTGTGATGCTATAAGAGCAACTGTTCCATAGTAATCTGGAAGATATACTACATCTGGGTTTACAGTTTTGATTTTTGTTAATTGTGCATTAAAATCTTTGTCACCTGTTGTGTAAGATTCAGCAGTAACTCTTCCGCCAGCTGCTTCAAAAGTTGATTTAAAGTTTTCATATAAACCAACAGAATAATCGTTACCAATATCATAAAGAACAGCAGCGTTTGACTTTCCTAAGTCTTCAAGAGCAAATTTTGCACCAACAGTTCCTTGGAATGGGTCAATAAAACAAGCTCTAAATACAAAGTTACCAGCATCAGTAATGCTTTCTGCAGTTGCAGCAGGAGCTACCAATAATACACCTTGTGCTTGTGCTAAAGATGAAATAGCTGCAGTACAACCTGATGTTAATGAACCAATAATGATTTCAACACCATCTCTTGATGTAAGCTTTTTATAAGCATTAACTGAAATTTCTGGATCCCCTTCATCATCTTCTGAAATGAGTTCTACCATTTTTCCGTTAATTCCGCCAGCTGCGTTAATTTCTGCAATTGCCATTTCAACACCGTTTTGAGCTTCAATACCGTATACGGCAACAGCACCTGAAAGTGGGAAAATACCACCAATTTTAATTGTGTCTGTTTCTTTTGGTCCACAACCTACAAACACAAAGCTTAAACTGAGCACTGTTAAAAGTGCAAATAATGCGATTTTTTTCACATCGACCTCCACATAAAGTAGTAAGAATATTACCTAAAGTATAGTGATTTTTAACCGAAATGTCTATAGAATTACTAAATTCATTTATTATTTTTTAAGATTATTAGGGCATTCCCCGCCAGAGGCGGGTCGCGCTTTTCGGGGTTCCGCCTTTCGGCTCCATTCGCATTTTTTTCAGGAGCGACGAGGGCGTCGCTCCCTACAAAAATGCGAACCGCTTTCAGCGGCCCCTACAATCGCTAATGCTTGTTATGAAAAATCACAGGTGAGTCGAGGTATGTATGTGCCTTGTTTTTCCTCAAGTACCTTTCCATTTTTTGCACAAAGTTTACCGTTTAAAATAACGTACTTTGCCCTGCCCCGAACTTCCATACCCTCAAAAGGAGTATAATCACAATTATGCAAGCAGTTTTTTACAGAAATCGATTCCTTGTGCTTTGGATCCCACACGGTAATGTCTGCAATAGATCTTCTCGCTATACATCCACGCTCTGGGTACATGCCAAAAATCTTTGCTTGATTTTCGCTCATTAATGCAGAAAATTGCTCAACGCTCATTCGAACACTTCCAGGTGGAAGCTCTGCGTTTTCGCCGACATCAACATTACATGCGGTAAACACCAACTGCCCTCTGTGCTGAACACTAGGAAGTCCGTTTGGAATTTTTGAAAAATCCTTTTTACCAAGCTCTTTATCATTCTTAAAATTAAAAGAACAGTGGTCGGTAGAAATAGTATGAATAAGAGAATTATCTTTTGCGCAAAGCTCTTTTTCGCTTGACTGTTTTACTAAATCTTTTAATAGTGCCTTTTGGTCAACCTTTTTTCGTAAAGGAGGCGAACACACAAACTTTGCGCCTTCAAAGTTTCCTTTTCGGTAACTTGAATCGGTTAGTGTTAAATAGTGCGGACAGGTTTCTACAAAAAATTCTTGCCCTCGTTTTCTTGCAAGCTTTATTTGCTCTAAACCTTCTTTTGTTGAAAGATGCACAATATGAACCGGAACATCGGCAAGTTGTGCAAGCGATAAAAATCTCGCAACAGCCTCTGCTTCTACCGGAGGTGGTCTACTTGCAGGATGTGCAGATGGTCTCTTTTTTTTGTTTTCTAATTGTTCTTCTATGAGGCGGTTAACCATGTCACCATTTTCACAGTGACAACCAACCAATACACCAAGCTCTTTTGCAAGAGTCAGTATTTCAAAAATTTCAGGGTCACTTAGCCTAAGCGCATCATACGCCATGTATACCTTAACGCTGGTAACGCCTTTTTCAATGAGCTCTCTAAGTTGATTCGCGGTTCCCGCATTTCTTGCAGGGTTTGCGTCTCCATCATCAAGGGTTTCGTGCTGCCAATCGGTAATTGCCATGTGAAAAGCAAAGTTACAGCTAGACTTTTTATCGGCAAGCTCATACCAATTATTAAAAGCTTCGTCTAAGGTGTCGCCTTTTTCTTGAGTAGCAAAATCTATTATGGAAGTACTTCCGCCAACAAGGGCTGCCTTTGTTGCAGTTTCAAAAGTGTCTGCAGTGTGCACAACGCCTGCTTGCATATCTAAGTGGGTATGAGCATCAATAAAGCCTGGTAACACATAGCACCCTTTCGCATTAAGCACCGTAGACTCTGCTCGTTTTAAAAGGCTTCCAACGAGTAAATCCTTAGAAACCTTTGCAATTCTATTGCCTTCTATGAGAATATCTGCTTGTCGTTTTTTGCCACCCGAAACTACCGTTCCATTTAGCAGCAACATTCTATTCACTTAAGCACTCCATGGCCACTTTTTGCAACAAATCCACCCACTTTGTGCAACAAAAATCTAGTATAATAAATATGTTTTATTGTACCATATCTCTTTAATTAGTTCTAGGGCGAATGTGCCATTTTCGGCCTTCTTGAAATCATCACTTGGGCTATCAATGTTTACCGTAAATACTTTTCCATCTAAGCGTACAGCGGC
>CAYJPS010000186.1:0-3366 GCA_964372135.1 uncultured Treponemataceae bacterium
CTATGTTTCAAGTAAAAGATGCAGACTTTTTTGAAGTCGAAGATGAAGATTTTGACACAGTTCTCGCTAATGATATTAGCTTTTCAGGGACTATTCGTTTTGCTAAACCTTTTATGATTAAGGGTAATGTAAGCGGTTCAATTGAAGCGACAAGCGATTTGGTTATAGATAATGGGGCACGAGTTGCAGCAAACATTGCCGCTAAACGTGTGCTCGTTCGTGGTACGGTAATAGGCAATATTGACTCTAAAGGTCTTGTGTTTGTTGCTTCGACTGGAGCTGTAGAAGGGGATATTATTTCTACAAAGGTTGTACTAGAACCAGGCTCTTTATTTACTGGTCGATGTACGATGTTAACTGATGTAGATAATAAATAATAGGAAAGGTATATGAGTTTAAAAGTAAATATAAAAAATATTGCACTATTTGTTTTAGTACTTACTTTTGTGGTAGTTGGTAGTATTGCTCAAACAGCACGCCCAGATGCACTTGTTCTTTACAATACAGGGCGTTATGCAGAAGCAATTGCTGCATGCGAACAAGAAATATCAGAAAATCCAAATAATGTAGAGTCTTATGTTGTTATGTGTTGGAGTTTAGTGAAAAATGGCCAAAACTCTGAAGCAGAAAACTGGGCAGCTCAAGCAAGAGAATTATCTCCGTACGATCATCGTGTAGTAGAAATTCTGGGCGAAGCAAAGTATTTTCTTGGTAAAAATGAAGAAGCATTAGACCTCTTTCAAGAATATGTTTCGCTGGTAGGAGAAAACGGTGGTAGAATAGGTGATGTGTATTATTTTATGGGCGAAATATATATACGACTAGAAAAATATAATCATGCCGATATTTCCTTTTCAAAAGCGGTTAGAAATGAACCCTTATATGACCACTGGTGGACAAGACTTGGGTATGCCCGTGAAATGGCTCAAAATTATACATTATCACTTGCAGCGTATGAGCAAGCATTGGTGTTAAACTCTACCCAAGATGATGCAAGAAGAGGATACAATCGTATTCTCGAATTACTCTAAGAGCTTTTGAATAAAAACGAAACTTCTATAATACATTTTGAAACACTCGGGTGCAAAGTAAACCAAATAGAAACAGAGTCTATAGCTCGCTCTTTTTTAGATGCGGGCTTTACTTGTACAATGGAGACTCTTACTTCCGCTAGCGCAATACATAGCGCAACACTTGTAGCCGTTCTAAACACGTGTACCGTTACTGCAAAGGCAGAGCAAAAAGCACGGCGCATTATACGGCTGATGTTAGAAAAATATCCAAATGCATGTATAATTGTAACAGGCTGTTACGCAGAATTAGAAAAAAATCTTATTGAACATATTGACGAGCGCATTTGTGTACTTCGTGGAACACAGAAAGATTTGCTTGCCGCTTTGCCAAAAGAAATAGAAACATTTTTGAACGAAAATGCAATTAGCCCAGAGTTTTCAATTAATTTGGCGCAGTACTGCTCAAACTTTTTTAATAAAAAAGTAAAAACATTTACACTGTCAAAAAAGCCTCGAGCCTTTGTTCTTTCTACAGACACCTTTATGCAACATTCTAGACCTTCAATAAAGATTCAGGATGGCTGTAATAGTAGATGCGCCTATTGTAGAATATGTCTTGCACGTGGAGAATCTATTTCCCTTGAGCCAAAAGAAATCCTAAAACGCATTCAATTACTTGAAGACGCTCATCAAGAAGAGGTTACGATAACAGGTATTAATCTTTCACAATACTCAAGTGAGGGCATGGATTTTGCGAATCTTCTTTTGTTTATTCTTGATAATACTAAAAAAATTCACCTTAGAATTTCTAGTTTGCATCCTCAAATAGTAACGGATGAACTCTGTAGAGCCTTAGCGGATAAAAGAGTTCGCCCACACTTTCACTTATCAATTCAATCTGGTAGCGATGAAATATTAAAAAAAATGGCTAGACCATATAAAGCAATAGATATAAAGAATGCTATAAAAAGACTACGCTCTATTAAGGAGAATCCATTTATAGCATGTGACATTATTGTAGGTTTTCCAGGTGAAACAGAAGCAGATTTTGAAGATACAAAAAGAATATGCGACGAGGGAAAACTTTCTTGGATACACGCATTTCCATTTTCTGCAAGACCAGATACGCCAGCTTTTACGATGAAGCCAACTATTCCTCAAAACATAAAAAATGAGAGAGTTGCAGTGTTGACTGACCTTGCTATGGCTCATAAAAAAGCATATATTGAATCTTGCATAGGCAAAAGTTTTAATGGTATTGCAGAAAAATTTAGAAAAAAGGACATACATGTTGTTACAGAAAACTTTTTGCATGTACGCGTTGATCCAACTACTGTAGAGGGCAAACCAGAAAATGTAGCTGGAAAATCAGTGATGGTTGTAATTAAGGGTAGTGATAAAAAGGATTTGCGACAAGCAGAGGGTGAAGCCTTTGGTAAAATTATTTCTATATATTAACTGAGTTTTTTTAATTGGTAACAGGAATAATCAATTAAATTTTTGAAAATTTTTGCTATAATGTCTTGACACTTTTTCTATTTTTCGATATTATATCTAAACATTCGCATTAACAAAGAATGTAAGTGAATGGGCTGCTAGCTCAGCAGGTAGAGCAACGCCCTTTTAAGGCGTGGGTCACTGGTTCGAATCCAGTGCAGCTCAAATTAGGCTCCTTTGTAGGTTATACAATGGAGCTTTTTTTTTGGATTTTATATTGCAGTATAAAGGTACTTGCATTTTTTTTAGATACCAGTATACTAAAATAACGTTTATTGAAGGGGTAGAAAATGATTAGAAAAATGTTTTGGAGTGAAGATTTTTTAGTTGGAATTCCTGAGGTAGATGGACAGCATGAAAAATTAGTTTCCCTTATTGGCAATTTTTGTGATATTTTATCGGGAAGTGAAGAGCAGTATGTTCAAAAGCGAGGAGATATACTTAAAGAGGTAGTAGACTATACGGTATACCACTTTGGAACAGAGGAAAAACTTTTTGAGTTACATGGTTATCCTGAAGCTGAAATTCATAAAGCACAACATAGAACATTTATAAGCGAAGTATCAAGACAAGTTGATAATGTTCTTTTGGCAGATATAAAACACGGTGAAGTTTTTTATGGCTTTTTGGTAACGTGGTTGTTAAGCCATATTGCGAAGGCAGATAGAGCTTTTGCAAATGATGTACTAAGCAAAACAGAGTAATTTCATAGTGAAGTATAGATAATGGCGGTATCCTAATAAGGGTATCGCTTTTTTTATGCGCAAGGGATTCTAGCATAAAAAAAACCTTGTGAATTAATCACAAGGTTTTATGGGCGGCGAGGGGATCGAACCCCCGACAACCTGGGTGTAAA
>CAYJPS010000187.1:0-3340 GCA_964372135.1 uncultured Treponemataceae bacterium
ATTTTTCTCCGATTAGGTTAAAAAAAAGTTTTTCGTTTACTTCAATTTTTGGCATAATTCCTCCGCGGCACAAGCGCACCGTATTGTAAACAATTATATCAAAATTAAAGAGAAGTGTCTATATTTTTTTTGAGGGGGAAAGCCTTCCCCCTGGCTTCAGCCAGCTTTGCCGTCTTCCGCCACCCCCTTCGGTTGGAACCCACTTTCCCATAAAAAAAGGCCGATGCACCATCGGCCTAATTACGTATTAATTATCCATTAATTTTTCGTATATTCTATCTAAATCGTCTCTAGAAAAATATTCAATAACTATAGAGCCTTTGTCAAAGTTTCCATTTAATGAAACCTTTGTGCTTAAGGCTTCAATAAGTTGATTTTCTAAAAAGGCATAATCAGCGTCTTTCTTTGCAACTTTTGCATTCTTCTTGGTTTTTAATTCTTTTTTTCCGCCATTCATTTCAGCCGCTTGAGCTTCGGCGTCTCGAACAGAAAGGCCTCCGCCTATAATACGAGCAAAAAGAATTCTTTGGTCAGACGGATTTATTACAGAAAGCACAGAACGAGCATGCCCCGCACTTAAACTCCCATCCAAAAGGGCTTTTTGCATATCCTCAGGAAGTTTTAACAAGCGAAGAGAATTTGCAACCGTAGACCTGTTTTTTCCAACTCTTTTTGCTACTTCCTCTTGATTTATATTTGCTAACTTCATTAAATTATGATACGCTTTTGCCTCTTCTATAGCATTTAAGTTTTCTCTTTGAATATTTTCAATTAATGCAACTTCGAGTTTTTTTTGTTCAGAAAATTTTTGAACTCGAACGGGTATTTGTTTAAGGCCTGCTAATTTTGCTGCCCGTGTTCGCCTTTCTCCCGCAATTATATAATAACTTCCATCTCCTACCTCTTCAACCAACACGGCTTGAATGATACCATGCTCTTTAATAGAGTCTGAAAGTTCTTTTAATGCCTCTGGATCAAATTCTGTTCTTGGTTGATGTGGATTTGGTTTAAGAAGTTCAATATCGATATGAAAATCTTGGCTTGATGTGTCTTTTTTACTTGTTTGTTTTTCTTTTGTAGTAGTTTTTTTTACGGCAACTTCTTCTGCACTTTTGTCTGTTTCAGCAAGCAGCGCACCAAGCCCTTTTCCTAAGCCTTTTTTAGCCACGTTCTATTACCTCTTGAGCTAGTTTTTCATAACTTCTTGCCCCTGCACACCCTGAATCATATAAACAAATAGGTTCCCCATGAGACGGCGCCTCTGAAAGACGCACGTTTCTCGGTATAATAGTGCTAAACACACTATCATTAAAATATGATTTTATTTGCATAACAACATCGTTAGCAAGCCTTGTTCTAGAATCATACATTGTAAAAAAGATGCCACCAATAGTAAGTTTTGGGTTTACACTTTTTTGCACCTTTTTGATTGTTTGTAAAAGAAGCGTAATACCTTCAAGAGCAAAATACTCACATTGCATTGGGACCATAGCTGCATCAGCGGCAGCTAATCCATTAAGTGTTAAAATACCTAAAGAAGGAGGACAGTCTATAAGAATAAAATCATATTTTGATTGTAAGGGTTCTAGTGCTTTTTTTAAGAAAAATTCTCTCTCGTCTTGATCCACAAGCTCTATTGCAGCCCCTGACAAATCAATTGAGGCAGAAATAGCATCTAAATTTTTCACCTCTGTTTTTTTCACCGCTTTTTCAGCAGTAACAGAGTCTGAAATAAGTTCGTACACTGTTGGCTTTTCTTTAGAAACACCAACACCAGAGGACATATTACCTTGTGAGTCAAAATCAACTAACAGTACTTTTTTTCCAGCTAGCGCCATATAAGCACCAATGTTAATTACAGATGTTGTTTTTCCAACGCCACCTTTTTGATTTACAAAAACAAAAACTTTCGCCATACCTAGAGTATATCATTTTATTAAAAAAAAGTATATAATAAAAACATGAATATATTGTCCCTTGTTGAAAATTTAAGTGCAAATATCGTTTTTGCCCCATCAAATGCAAAAAGTCTTGAGTTTTTACAAGTTATTGCAGGAGATTTAATGGCAGACCTTCTTGTTTCTCAAGCAAGGGAGTGCTTGCTTGTTACAGGTCTTGCAACAGAGCAAACAATTCGCACTGCAGACTTACTTGGTTGTGTGGCGGTCCTTTTAGTTAATGAAAAACTGCCTTCTCTAGAAATGAAAAAACTTGCAGAAGAATTAAACATGCCCCTGTTAGCAACGGCACTACCAATGTTTGAAACCTGCGCAGAAATACATACTTTTTTAAATATTGAAAAAGGTCCTTATAATGATAGAACGTGACGACTTAAAAACCCTTGTCTCTGCAGTATTATCCAACCCAAAAGGGGAACAGCAATATCACAAAGTCCGTATTTTCAAAAGTGAAAACACAGAACAAGGCTTTTTTTGCGAGTTTTTTACAAACACCCAGAGTTTTCATAAAACTCTCGACCAAAATGAAATAAGTACCTTTTTACAACAAAACTGTGGCCATACATATAAAAACTCTGTCCTTACAACTGAGGCAAACACTATTACCATTCTTTCAAATAAAAAAGGAAAGATTACTATTTTAAGAAAGCCTCTACTTATGACTAAAACAACTATTAAAAGCAGTGAAAATAAGCAAAAAAACTATATTTTAAAAGAGGGCTATCCTGTTCCATTTTTAGTTTATCTTGGCATCATGACAGAAACAGGAAAAATTATTTCTGCTAAATATGACAAATTTAGGCAAATAAATAGATTTTTAGAGTTTATTGATGATATTCTTCCGAAAGAGAAAGATGCACAAACAACATACAATGTCTTAGATTTTGGGTGTGGAAAATCGTACCTTACGTTTGCCCTATACTATTTTCTCGTAGAAATTCGTAATATTGAAGCACACATAATCGGAGTTGACCTTAAAGAAGATGTTATAAAAAACTGCTCTAAACTTGCAAAAGCATGGGGCTATGACGGGTTGGAATTTAAAATTGGACGCATTGAAGACTATGAAAATGAAAGCGAAAAGACGCTTGACCTTGTTATTACCTTGCACGCATGTGACACTGCAACCGATTACGCCCTTTATTATGCTATTGCGAACAGTGCAAAGTCCATTTTGTCCGTACCCTGTTGCCAACATGAAGTAAATGCTTCTCTTTCAAAAAATCTTCCTAACAAAGGTTTTGATGCTTTTATGAAACACGGCCTAATAAAAGAACGGTTTGCATCTTTAGCAACAGATGTAATGAGAGCCGAACTATTAGAAAGCCAAGGCTATGCCGTGCAGCTTATGGAATTTATTGCTATGGAACATACTGCAAAAA
>CAYJPS010000188.1:0-3319 GCA_964372135.1 uncultured Treponemataceae bacterium
TACAAGGACATAGCCGAGCGAGTGGGACTGAGCGAGAAAAACATATCCGTAGGCTTTCAGGCACACGAGGGCAACTGAAACACTACCTAAGCGAAAGAGAGGTGCTGATATGAATGCTGAGAAGTTTTCCGAAGCTTTAGGTGAAATTTCGGATAGGTATGTCAGCGAAGCCATAACTTATCGGAAGAAAAGCAGTAGAAAAAGCCTTGTAAAGTGGGCGAGCATAGCCGCTTGCCTTGCTATCATTATATTTGCCGCACCCATTCTTAATCGGATAAGCAGTGTTAACGAAGACCCATTTGAGCAGGAGCTGATTATCGAATTTAACGACAAAATATATAGTGTCGTCAGTTCGAGCGAAAGTGCGGCTTACGAAAATTACAACTTAGAAGAAAGTATTACTGCGGATATGTTAGGTGAGTATCAGACTGAAATAACAATACAAGTTGATAATGACGGAAACAAGGAAACTTTCAAATTGTATCGTTATATTAATTCCCCTTTAACTGAATATAATTGGTTTCCGAGATTGATAGCCGTGAGCGGCGACGGAACTTACTACCACGCACTAATAGGCTCAAACTTTAATACCGAAGAACAAACGGCGGAGGAGGTTTTGAGTGTTTATGGTATCTCCTCGGCGGAGATTATAATAAGCATAGAAAATGAAGAAGGCACAAAAATAGACGACAGGCAGTTTATAGAAAGCTTCTACGAGGGGCTTTTCACAAGCGAATACGGCGACAATGACTTTTTACAGGGGCGTGTATATGAGAACACAGGTATAGACGAAAGTGAAATCGGCGACCTGTATTCAAAACATGCAGAGGACATGGTACACCTAAAAGTAAAGCTGTCAAACGGCTTGGTCATAGGCGTGAGCTTTACAAGTCACAACTATGCTAAAGTCGACCACGGCTTATACTTCAAAGTAGACGACAACTGGCTTGAGTTGGTCACGGCGTTTAGACACTGAACATAAAACAATTAACCGCAAGCCTCGAAAGAGGCTTGCGGTTATTAGACTGTCGAAAAACAGGTTTTTCGACACTTAAATAATACGGGAGGAGCGTTGCTCCTCCCGTATTATTTAAATTCTAAAGCGTTGCGCCCTTGTCCATCACGAGGCACTGTCCGTTAAGTCCTGCCGACTCGTCGCTCGCCAAAAACAGCAAGATGTTTGCCGCATCCACCGTCTTCGATATGCCGACCTCCAAGCAGGAGTGCTTGCCGAGCACGGCATTAAACTCACGGCTCGCCTCACCGTAACTCGGCTCCTTCGCCAAAAAGCCCTTCGTGATGTCCGTCCACACCGTGCCCGGGCACAGACAGTTAGAGCGTATATTCGGCTCTCTATCCGCATAGCGCAAGGCGATGTGCTTAGACAAAGATACCAAAGCGCCCTTAGTCGCAACATAGCTCGCACTGCCGTTACCCACTATGGCGGCTGATGACGCTACCATCACCACGTTGCCGCTCTTTTGCTTTGTGAAAATCTCCGTTACAAGACGTGTCACGTACATAGTGCCCTTCACATTTGTCGAAAGCAAGTCCTCAAGCTCATCCGCCTCATGTGAATCCACAGGCCGGAAATCAAAGTTTGCTATGCCTGCGTTATTGACGAGCACATCTATCCTGCCGTACTTCTCCATACAAAGAGCCACAAGCTTATCAACAGCCGCCTTGTCACGTATATCCGTAACAACAGCCGTAGCCTCGCCGCCCTTTTCGCTAATCTTCGCCGCCACAGCGTCCAACAGCTCGCCACGCCGTGCCGCTATGACCACCTTCGCACCCTCGCGTGCAAAAACTTCCGCAGCCTTTGCGCCTATGCCCGAACTTGCACCCGTTATTAGGCAGACCTTGTCTTGAAGTCTGTTCATAGAGACCTCCTATTCCAAGCCCAAGCGTGTCTTCTGATTTTCGTCCCAGAAGAAGCCCCATTCCCTAAGTCTCCAACGTTCTGCCGTCGCCTTAGCGTCCATATACGAAGTCTCGCCCGCCGCAAACATTTCATCTATAAACTCATCATCAAAGCCTAAAGAGGATATTATCTCACGACTGTGCTCGCCAAACAAAGGTGCAGGCGCTACAAACTCTGAGGGGTTCTTCTTAAACTTATTGATGACACCTATACCTGTCATCTCACCGTACACCGTATCTTCCCAGGAAATAATGTTCTCACGCACCTTATAATGCTCGTCCGCCAATATGTCCGCCGGAGTATACGCCTTCTGGTTAGGTACACCGGCACCGTTCATAGCGACCTCGACCTCCGCTACCGTACGCTCTGCACAGAACTTAGTTATAGCAGCCTCTATGCGCTGACCTGCCGGTAAATGCTTTAGCATACCTGTCATGCCCGCAAAAAGCTCGGGGTCGGTTGTGCCCGGCTTCGGAAGGCCTACCAATGGATAACCGCCGTTTATAGGACCCGCTCCCACCATGCCTATGAATATGGTGCCGTCCTTACAATCGTAGAAGGAGAAACCTGCAGCCATATCAGACACGTTGCCCGTACGCCATTTTACAGGCTCGCCCGGCCCCGGGAAACCACGGTGTATCCAGTCGGGAACATAGCCGCCCAAGAGCTTGAACATATGCTCGTACTGCGCTATGTCAGCGCTGTCGCCCTCGCCGGTTTCTTTCGCCTTTATGAACAAGGAAAGAGCGCAGATGCAGGCGTTAAATGCCGTCACATAGTCAGACAGATAAGGATTTACCTTCAAGGGGCTCGAGGTCGGACTCTCGCCGTTTAAGTACATGTAGCCGCCCATCGCTTGTCCTGAAACGTCATAGGACGCCTTGTCCTTATAGGGTCCGTATTGACCGTAGCCCGAGACATGCACTATGCCGAGTTTCGGGTTGAGCGTCCATAAATACTCGTCCGTGAAGCCACGCTTCGCCAATGCACCGGGGCGTCCCGATACTATGAACACATCTGCCCACTGCATGAGCTTCTCAAACACCGCCTTGCCTCGCTCCGTACCGTTATTGAGGGTTAAGGAATACATATTCCTATGCTCCTGAGCGTTGCCGTAGTTACCCCTTGATGAGCAAGGTACATGCGGCTGCTCTATCTGCACGACCTGTGCGCCCATCTCCGCCATTATACAACCTGCGTAGGGGCAGGCGATATTTACTCCGCTTACGACCACTTTCATCGATGAAAGCACACCGAAATTCGGAAACTCCGTGAATTTAATCTGTTGCATTTTTCTTCCCTCCTATTATTTGAATTCTCTTAATTTTAGCACATTGCAACAGTGAACACCGAACATTTTCTTTCGGTTTTATAACAAACAAATAAAGCCCCGAC
>CAYJPS010000189.1:0-3313 GCA_964372135.1 uncultured Treponemataceae bacterium
AAGGTGCTATATAAATTAAAACAAAAACTAAAGACTGATAAAAGCCAAAAATGTAAACATTTTTATCTTTTAGGTTTTTAGTGGTATTCGCAATAAAGTTCCAATACTCAAAAATAAAAATCTGTGCTATCTGTGTAATCTGTGGATAGAAAAATGACCAATCTTTGTGGTGCACGCAAAGATCGGATTGTCTACGCCACAAAGGAGATTCTTCACGCGTGTAGATATGGGTAAAAATCAGAATGACAGGCTAGTCTAGTGGTAGACGCAAAAAAATATCAACATTCCTACTAGAAAGAGAACGTATAAAACGGTATACTTTTACTATGACAATAAACATACACAATCTTTTACAGACTGCAATGGATGTAGCGAAAGAAGCAGAATGGGTTGGGCTTAGACGCAGGTCTTCAAAAGCTCAATTTTCGGTGGCACGTAATGCTAAATTTGATCAAGCTTCCAGTACTTTTGATGATGGTATTATGGTTGAAGTTTTATATATGGGTAGTTTTGGCTATGCTGGAACTAGTGATATGTCCCTACATGGAATAAAACGAGCAGCAGAATCGGCACTCACTTTTGCAAAACTAAGCACACAGAAGAACGTGTATTCCTTTACTAAAGATGTTCGCTCTCTAGCACAAATAAAATATGAAACAAAACGAGGCATTAGCGAAGAAAAGCCTTTAAGCGATATTTTTGATATACTGATAGATTCTTGTAAAAACTTACAGGTTAATGATTCTATAATTCAAACTCATGCAATGATTGAATATGGTCACTATAATTTTGAAATCGTATCAAGCAACGGAACAAACATTGAGCAAACGCTTCATTACATAGGACATAGTTTACAAGCGGTTGCACAAAAAGATGATATTGTGCAAATACGAAGTGCAAATGGCCCTCGAGGGTTAACTCGTCAAGGCGGCTTTGAACTTATTAATAGAGATGAGTTTACTGTTGAAGCAAGGAATATTGGAGAAGAAGCCGTTGAACTTTTATATGCAGAATCATGCCCTAATGATGCAAGAACACTTGTTTTAATGCCTGACCAACTTATGTTACAAATTCATGAGAGCATAGGGCATCCTTTAGAAATTGACCGTATTTTAGGTGATGAGCGAAATTATGCAGGTAGTAGCTTTGTAAAACTTTCCGATTTTGGTAACTTTCAATATGGTTCAGAACTTTTAAATGTAACATTTGACCCAACAATAGAAAGTGAACTTGCAAGTTATGGCGCCGATGAAATAGGGAATGCAGCAAAAAAAGAGTTTATAATAAAAGAGGGGAAACTCTTGCGTGGATTAGGTAGTTTAGAAAGCCAGGCACGCTCAGGAATAAAAGGTGTTGCTTGTCAACGTTCAAGTTCTTGGAATAGAGCTCCAATAGACAGAATGGCAAATTTAAACATAGAAGAGGGAAGTTCTACATTTGATGATATTATAGCTAATACTGAAAAAGGTATCATTATGCATACAAACCGCTCTTGGTCAATTGATGATTATCGAAACAAGTTTCAATTTGGTTGTGAATATGGAAAGTTAATTGAAAATGGAAAAATTACTAAAACAGTCAGGGATCCAAACTATAGAGGTATCTCATCAAACTTTTGGCGAAATCTAAGCATGGTAGGCGATAAATCAACTTTTAATGCCTTTGGTACGCCTAATTGTGGAAAGGGTGAGCCCAATCAAGTAATTTTTGTTGGGCACGCAAGTCCTGTATGCGCATTTACCAATGTAGAAGTATTTGGGGGAGGACGATGATGGATATTATAAACACTGATTTTAAGAACTATTTTAATTTTTTATCAGATTTTATTTTTTCGTTACTTGAAAAAGATGAGCATTTAGCCTTTACTCTTTCTGGCGAACAAAGCACTTTTGTTAGATTTAATAATGCAAAGGTGCGCCAGACTGGAAGTGTAGGTCAAGTTGACGTATCTTTCATTATGTGGAAAAATAAAAGAACTTTTTCAGTTTCTCTCACATTACAAAAAGATAAGGAGACAGACAAGGAATTATTAAAAAATGCACTGTTGGATGCGCGAAAGCAATGCACTTTACTCCCTGTCGATCTATACCAAGCAATTCCAACTACTAATGTTACATCTGAGTCAATTTTTGATGGAAAGCTTCTCGAAGAAGATGAAATACTATCTACAATACTAACGCCTGTATTAAATCTTGATTTTACAGGTTTGTTTTCTCAAGGGAGTATTTTTAGAGCAAGCTCAAATTCAGCCGGTGCGCGACACTGGTTTGAAACAAAAAGTTTTGTACTTGATTTCTCTATTTGGTTAAAGAACGGAAGGGCAGTAAAATCATGCTATTCGGGAAGAGATTGGGATACTGAAGAATATAATGCCAAAATAGATTTTGCAAAAAAATCTTTGGAAGCATTAGAGCAGGGTGAAAAACCTTTAGAGAGTGGAAAATATAGGGCCTTTATTAGCGCAGCTGCATTATATGAGTTTGTAGAGTTTTTTTCTTGGAAAGGACTTGGAGAGCGCGGTTTTCAACAAGGCGAAAGTGCCTTTATTGCACTTCGAGAAAAGCGAGAATCTTTTTCAGATAACATTACAATAAGTCAAGATTTTTCACTTGGGGGAGAGCCACGTTTTAATGATATGGGAGAGCTCGCACCTGAAAAAATTACATTAATTGAAAATGGAAAGCTAATCAACACTATTACGAGTTCTAGAACGGCAATAGAATATGGGCTTCAATCAAATGGTGCTGAAGATGATGAAGAGGTACGATCTCTCTGCATTGAAGGCGGAGATCTTGATGAAAAGGATGCCTTAAAAGCCTTGGGTACTGGAATATATGTTTCTAATTTTCACTATTTAAACTGGAGTGATGTTCAAAATGCTCGTATTACGGGTATGACTCGATTTTCTTGTATGTGGGTTGAGAACGGTAAAATTGTTGCTCCTATCAAAGATATGAGATGGGATGATTCTTTATATAATCTTTTGGGCAATAAGCTTGAAGCAATAACAAAGGAGCAACACTTATTTTCTGAAACATCAACGTATGATAGAAGGGAAGTCGGATCAAGTCTTTTACCTGGAATATTGGTTAGTGAACTAAATTGCACTTTATAATTAATAAGTAATAATTAACAATTAATATTCTTCAATGTACAATGTATGAAAACAGTTTAACGTACCATCAAACTGGTACAATAGCGAAGGTACTCGCTAATTTGTAGAATTTTGGTGGTATCTGTCATAGGTTTCACGTTGAATAGAAAGCAATATTAATTATTACCTATTAATTAATAATTATTTCCTGCTGCTAAA
>CAYJPS010000190.1:0-3302 GCA_964372135.1 uncultured Treponemataceae bacterium
ACGCGGCTTTGCCGTGGTGGCGGATGAAGTGCGTAAGTTGGCAGAAAAAACCATTTCTTCCACTACAGATGTGGCCAATGCTATCAATGCCATCCAACAAAGTACAGAAGTTAATGTACAGCAAGTGGATACAGCCGTGAAGCGCATTGAAGAAGCCACAATACTTGCTGTGGAAGGTGGACAGACCTTACAGGTTATTTTAGGGATGGCAGAAGAAAGTGCCGACGGCATTCGTGCCATTGCAACTGCTAGCGAAGAGCAATCTGCCACTTCTGATGAGATTGCTCAGTCCATTGTTTCTGTGTCTAATATTGCACAAAATACTGTCAATGCCATGAATGAAGCTACTCAAGCCGTGGGCTCTTTGTCTGAGCAGGCGCAACAATTGGCGGCGCTTGTGGAAAATTTGAAAAACAGCTAATTCGAACTCTAAGCACCATATTGACGTAGATGGAGTTTAGAGTTTGAACTATTTGTCTAGTCGATGCTGGGAAACGCATTTTCATGTGTTTTTCAGCATCGACTAGGTGTGAGTTTGTGCATGAATAGGCCTTTTATTGCTTTATTAAAATGTTATTATAAACATCTGAGTCTTCTAAATCATAATTAAAAGCTTTTGCATACATTTGTATATCAGTATAAAATGTTTCATAAAAAAGTTTTTGAACAATTTTATCTTGAAAGAATAACGAATAATGAAACGAGTGATTATTTTTGTTCATTATATCTCGCAAAATGTTTCCTGCACAATTTGAAATATAAGTATTATTACACATAAAGCCTTACGGGATATTGCTTTTTTCATCGTTTTGTAGTAAATAAACATCCTTTTTTACGTTTTCATCAAAAAAAGTATCCACCAATTTTAATTCGTCAATAATATCTGTTATATATTTCACTTCTTTCCTAAAACGTTCACGAAGTACGGAAACATCTTCTTTGAGATAATTTACTTCAAATGCATTTTTTCTCGAATTAATGGCAATATGTACTTTTCCTTCACGCAAAAAGCACATATATGTGTGGGCATGCGCTTGAGCATCCATATTTTGAATATATTCCATCATATGCGGAGTAAGTATATAAAATGCTTCGTGCGGACTTTCGGATTCTACATAAAACTGTTTATTGAACTGTTCATTGTCAGTTCTGATTCCCGCTCTAAAAAGCGTAGTACGCTCACTAAGTCTAAGCTCAGTAGAGATTTTTTTATTAAAATCACAGACTAACCATAAACCCTCAAAGTTAGTCGTTATACTTTCCTCTTTTCTATTTTTAGTTCTGCTGATTAAGCGAATATCGCTCAGAAGAATAGTAACATCTTTGTATATTCCTTCAACATAGTCACTGCCAGAAACACTAGTATATGTAAAAGGAAAGTTCATATTTGCCTGTTCAATAACTGTCTTCTCTAAGTGTCTGTCCGGAAGATAGACTACCTCTCTAAAAACGTCATTAAGGGCGGAAAAAACAATTTGTTTTCCAACTTTATCTTTTATATTTTTTTTGGCTTTGCTGTGAATACATAAACCCCAAAAAGCAATAAGACCGCAGCCTATGATCATAATATTTTCAAGTTGTTCTGGATGGACATATTTAATGAGTTCATCACCAAAATACATGCAGACAAGGAAAATTATAATTGCTGTATACACAACAAAACAGCCTTTTTTTCCTTTTCGTCTTTCTGCTTCAATAATGCTATTAAGTTCTTCATCACTCAAATTTTTATGCATATGAACTCCTTAAGATGGCATTTTTACATCAGATTGTTTATAAATTACTCGACTTGTATAGATCCGCCACGGATGATAAGCAGTTTTTAGCACAATACAAAACGAATGTAGTTTGTATTCGGTATCAAGCTTATAGCTCTTAGCATGATGAAATCTGCGTTTTGGTTTCCTACCTTAATGAGTAAATTAGTTATATAGCGTTTTCCTTGTGATGTAATAATGCAGAATTCATAAAATATTCCAAGTTCTTGATTAGGTAACTGTGTTCTTGAGTCGATTAATTTTTCACGTAATTTGCATCGAAGCGCCATAATTTGTTGCTCAACAGTTTTTACGGTAAAAAAACTTGTGGATGGACGTCCAACCTCTTCGTAAATTGCAGCAGCATCTGCAACATCTGTTTTGTTATTTATCACAAAGGGGTTCACGGCACGAGGCGAAATAAGACGCACATCATGGCCAAGTTTAGCTATTTCACGCCCCCAATGATGAGCGTTACCACATGCTTCAATGCCTATAAGGCAAGTTGGGTGATTTGCAAAAAATCAAGAATCTTATTTTTTAAAAGTTTTTTGTTGAAAACCTTATTGTCATGCTCATCATTTCTATGCACTTGAAAAAAATCTTTGCAATGTCCAACCCGATACGGCATGCTGTTGTCATGATTCGCTCCTATTTTTTTAGTGTTCTATTTGTAAAACACTATGGCACATAGATGCCGGTGCACCATGTGGCGCCTTAGGGGCGAGGCTATCCCATTTTTTGGACTTGAATACTGCATAAAACTACAGAAAATACATTGAAATAATAGATATTTTGCTATTGTGTCATTTGCTTTTGATGTAAGGTGTTTTTACGATAAGACAAATTACTCAAAGGAGCAAACGATGCAAGCTAATAATAAAGACAAGTAACTACCTTTACAAGTAATTAATGGCAATATGCATGGCTTTTTTAAGCTGCATCAACATCATATCATTGATTTTCTCAAGAACTCTAAGGCTGTGAAGCCATTACGAAAGCGGCAAATGGTTGTTTCATCAGGAACGTCTTGCTCAACATAAAGCCCCATAAAACAGAGAAAACCCAAATGATTTATGAGCATTTCTTCTATAGTAGGGTCACTAAGTTTATACCATTTTTGTGGAAGTAAAACTTTAAACATTAACAAAGCAGGGTACGCAGGATTACCAACTACGGTGGGCTTATGATTAAGCGTCTCATTGCCCCTTTCTTTGGTGAAAAACCCCGATTCGAGGGGGATTTCAACCCAAAAACAAGGAATGAGTACTTGCAAAAAAATAAGTATTGCAGCTGTTTAGCTATAACTCATTGTCTTCTTTTGGTGCAAGGGTGGGACTCGAAACCTCAAATCCACTCAGTCTTGTATTGGGTTAAAAATATTAAATAAAAATTTAGGGTAGGGTGATGTGTACCTTAACTTTGACCCACCACTTTGACCCAGTAAATGTTACGCTTGCCAGCCTTGGGGTAACTGTCTTTTTGTGTGGAAAACACTCAAAATCTCAATGGCATTTTCTTTCACACGGTAAGGGACAATGTATG
>CAYJPS010000191.1:0-3298 GCA_964372135.1 uncultured Treponemataceae bacterium
GGAATATCAAGTTTTGATGTATAATACCACTCTTCTTCAAAGTTTCTTCCTTCTTCCAAGCTTTTGCCAGCAAGATAATTTATTGCAGAAAGGGCAGCTTTTCTTCCCAATGCCATTGCCTCTATTACAATAACGCCACCTGCATTATCTCCTGCAACAAAAACATTTTCAATTGAGGTAGCCAAGGTATCTTTGTTATTTGCATAACGTCCAGCCCTACCTTGTTCAAGCATTCCGCCTGTTACATCTTCAACAAGCTGTCCTGTAGCGAAAATTATTGTATCGCAGTTAATTTTTTTTGTATTTTTTTCATTAAATTGAAGGTTAAATTTTCCGTCTTTATCAAACATACTTGTGCATTCATGAATAACTACGGATTGAACTTTGCCATCTTTGCTGAAAATTTCTTGGATACCAAAGCCTGCATGCATAATAATGCCTTCTTCTTTTGCACCGTGCTGTTCATGTTTACTTGCTGGAAGAGCTTCTTGTTTTTCTAGAGCTACCATATTTACTTCTGTTGCACCGAGTCTCAAAGAGGTTCGTGCACAATCCATTGCAACATCACCACCACCAACTACTAATACATTTTTACATGGCAAATCAGTTCTTTGCTCCAAAGAAGCTCTTTTTAAAAAGTCGACTGCATTTGTAAGGTTTTCACAATTGTCGCCTTTTGTTGGAATTTGGCTTCCTTTATGGGCACCATTTGCAACAATAACAACATCATAGTCTTTTACTAAATCACTGAATTGAATATCCTTTCCTACTTCAACTCCCATTTTAATTTCTATTCCGAGTTTATTCAAATATGAATATTCAAAATCAATGACATTGCGTGGTAATCGATACGATGGAATACCAACTCTCATCATGCCGCCAACCACATCGAGTTTTTCAAAAATGGTTACTGCATGTCCTTCTTTTGCCAAGTCAATAGCTGCTTGTGCACCGGCAGGACCTGCTCCGATAACACAGGCCTTTTTACCAGTAGAAGCTTTTTTGTGTATATCCCACAAAGTCTCCTTATCGCCTTTGTCAGCTGCATATCTTTTAAGCGCTGCAATAGAAATAGGTTGTTCATATTCTTTACATCTGCGACACTCTGTCTCGCATGGGTGTGCGCATATACGTCCAAGGGTACCAGGTAAAAAAACTTTTTCACGTATTTTTAGTAAAGCCTGTTCGATATTGTTCTCTTTTATGAGACCAACATAACCGATTGCGTCAGTATGCATAGGACATCTTGCTGTGCAAAAAGCATGATTGTGTCCTTGGCATTCCTCTGCAATTGTAAGTGCTTTTTCAAGCACCTTTTCGCTGAAGTGCATATTTTTTTGTCTCCTCTCCGGTAAAATAATACCTTCAAAATTATACCATGTAAATTCCTGTTTGCGTAATTTTTTTTAAAAATTTAACGCTTTTTTTGTTACTTTTTCACTTTAGATTTGTTTATATTAAGTATTTCTTTTATATTTTTTAGTTGTATTGTGTATTTTGTTCAAAATTGAACATATTGACAAAACATAGAAAACTATATACTATAAAAGTCTAAATAATTTCGGAGGTAACTATGAAAAAAGTTTATGTTTTATTTGTTTTGATTGTAATGTTGTTGGCATCGTGCTCAACTATGGGTAGTAGTTCTGGCATGGCCCCTGTTCATGATTCATCAGGTTCTGGACCTGTATTAGACGCAATAGAATCAGACCCTGCAGCATTAGGGTGGATGGAAGGCTCTCCTCCTCCTGTAGACAAGAGACTTTTCTTTTACGATGGATCATATTTTAATTTCCCTGCAAGCCGCTGGACGTTTTCAAACTTTAGGCAATTAATGCCTACGGTAAATGTTTCAAGAGGCTTAGGAAATCCTTCTGTGCTTCCAGAAGCATTCGATGAAGATGCAATTGATGCATTAACATTTACACCAATGAATACAAATGACACCATGACGTGGGAAGAATCATTATATGAAAACTATACCGATGGTATGATTATTTTACACGACGGCAAAATTGTGTACGAAAGATACTTTGGGGTATTAGAACCAGATGGACACCACGGAGCGATGTCAATGACAAAGTCTTTTACAGGTACATTGGCTGCAATCTTAGTTGCTGAAGGCGTAATTGATGAAAATGCCCTTGTTATGGAATATGTTCCCGAACTTGCAGAATCTGGCTTTGGAGATGCAACGGTGCGCCAAGTTATGGATATGACAACCGGTATAAAATTTAGTGAAGATTATGCAGATCCAAATGCTGAAATTTGGCAACATGCTGCAGCCGGAAACCCTCTTCCAAAACCGCCTGGTTACACTGGTCCAACTAATTACTACGAGTTTTTAGTTACGGTTCAAAAAGAAGGCGAACACGGCGAAGCATTTGCATACAAAACTGCAAACACCGATGTTCTCGGTTGGATTATTGACCGAGTTACTGGAAAACAAGTGAACGAACTTGTGTCAGATTTAATTTGGAAACCAATGGGAGCTGAAACAGATGCTTATTATTCAGTTGACTCAATTGGTACCCCATTTGCAGGTGGTGGTTTAAGCGCAGGCTTGCGTGACCTTGCTCGTTTTGGCCAAATTATCCTAAATGATGGATACTATAACGGACAACAAATCATTCCAGCTAAAGCAGTAGAAGATATTAAGGTTGGTGGAGACCCTGAAAAATTTGCAAAAGCTGGCTATTCACTTCTTCCTGGTTGGAGCTACCGAAACATGTGGTGGATTACCGAAAACGAAAACGGTGCATTTGCAGCGCGTGGTGTGTATGGACAAACCATTTACATTGACCCAGCTGCAGACATGGTGCTCGTTCGCTTTTCTTCACACCCAACATCATTTAACTCAGCTATGGACCCAACATCGCTACCTGCTTACCAAGCAGTTGCAGATTATTTAATGGGAAAATAAGGTAAGGTAATTAATAATTCATAATGAATAATTAATAATTGGTGGTGGGTGCAGCGAAGTAGGGAAGTAACCACAGATTGCACAGATTTATAGGATTTCTATTGGAAAGAGCTACAGGAATGTTTAATAAAATATAAAGACTGGTACATACCAAAATATAAATATTTTTGATTCTAGTTTTTTTGTGGTGTTCGGAATAAAGATTCAACACTCAAAAATAATAATCTGTATAATCTGTGTAATCTGTGTAATCTGTGGATAGACATAATAAATAGAGATTCCCGCTTGCAAAATATTGCTTCACGTTTTATAATAAAAGCATGAAACAAGCACATATACAACTTTCAAGTGATTTAAACATTACGAGGGCAATTT
>CAYJPS010000192.1:0-3292 GCA_964372135.1 uncultured Treponemataceae bacterium
TGTATCTTACCCTTTTTGAGCCGACTACCTTCTGGTGGTTGCTGAAAAAGGGCAAACTATTGCGTCAAAACAAAAAAGCAGACCACTTATGTATGTCTATATACACGGCGTACCCTGCTTTTTTGTTTTTCCTTATATTTCACCCTTTTTGAACAGCCTGTAGATACATTTTTTGTAGTAGTTGTTTGAAAAAGGGCAGTCTGTGTAGCTAAAAACTTGCTTTTTGCTCTGTCGGCATATTAAGAATCTATCCTAGCTTTCTTTTTTATTGCGGCGCATTGGAATCATAAAATTTTATAAAAAATAGATCCTTAGTGCATTCCTCCAGATCAAAATCAATATATTGAGAAATTATATACTGTGCTTTTATGGTCTGACCAATATATCTTTTGTAATCATCCTTACTTAAAACACTCTCATCTATTATGGTCATTTTCTCTTGGCCATCATGTATGTAGTGAATAAAAGTGTTCACTTCGCCTCGTTCTAGTTTTTTTAGAGTGATGGTGATGGTTTTGGGGGGTGTATCTAGCATGGGGCATAGATTTATATACGTTCCAAATAATTTTTTTGCACAATCATCGTTTTTGGGAATTTTTGCGTTGGGAGCTTTTGATACAGTGAGTTTTTTCCCATCAGGGCTTAAGGACATGTTAAAAAAACGATGCCTTACTTTTAAAGTATTTTTTTTAGATACGGGGATGTTAAATCTGCAAATATTCTCGTCATTGGCAACATCATGAAGCAGCAGTTCAAGGATGGTTTGTCCGTAGTTGTCGTCTTCGTTTGCATGAGCTAGGATTTCTAGGTGCTTATCTTTTGTATTAATATATTTCTCTCCCCAATTTACAAGATTTTCCGCAAAACTTGGCTGTTGCCATAGAATGCAAAGAAAAAAAATGCAAAAGCTTGCCAGAGAAAATTTTTTCATAACTATATCCTTGTGTAAATATTCATATATATTTTTTTTAACACCTTAAATACACAATACGCTATTTATGGATAGGCGTCAATTTTGGGTGGAAAATACATAACTTTTAGCTTAGCATACTAAGAAGTAGAGCTGTAATAGTTACCGGAAAAATCATCATCAGAAATCATCTCTTGATAAGGATTTTGTTTTGTTTTTTTACAATCAATTTAAAGATGTCAGTTCTTTTATAATTTTATAAATTTATATACTCACAATTAAGGAGGGTGCTATGCGACAATGTTTTTCATGGGTGCAGTTTGAAAGGCATACTGCTGTGTTAAAATTTTTTTTTGTCTTTTTTGCTGTATTCAGTCTATGCACTACAGTTGATTATAGTTATGGTCAAGAAAATGCTGAAGAAAGTTTTAAATTATACCAGAAAGGAAAAAAGAGTGAAGAAGAAGGAAATAACAAAGAAGCCTTTAAGTGGTTTCTTAAGGCTGCTGAATTGGGCGATGGTGATGCACAATATAAGTTGGCTTTTGCGTACCTAAAAGGCAACGGCGTCGCAAAAAATTATGAACGTACAGTTTTCTGGTTTAAAAAAGCCCATGCTCAAAATATACCTGATATAAAGAAAATTTCCGGTACACTTGGTGTTATGTACGAAAATGGTAATGGATTTGAAAGGGATTATGCAAAAGCTCTTGAAATGTATACCATTGCAATGGAGAGAATAGGCTATAACAGAGAATTAGCAGCACGCTTAGGTTTGTTATACCTAGAAGGGAAGGGCGTTGAACAAAGTTATACAAATGCTGCGCGTTGGTTTAACGAAGCCTCATTTGTTGATGAAATAAGAGTTCCTTATGCTAAACTTTTATTAGAGGGTAAGGGGACAAAGCAAGACATTGCTCGTGCCGTAGATTTATTATCAAGAGCCGCAGATTATGATAGAAATACTGATGCACAGCTTTTTTTAGCGAAGCTCTATTATGAAGGGCAATATATACCAAAAGATGAAGGCTTGGCTCTATACTTATACCGAGAGCTTTCTAACGAAGGAAATGCTACTGCACAAGAGATATTTTTAGGTATTTTACTTGAAAAAGCTGCCGCTAATGATGCTCGCGCGCAGCTTTTCTTAAGTGAATATTATAGCTCCATAGGGGATGAAGAAAAAGCTTTGCAAATGTTACGCGCTTCCGCAAAAAATGGTAATGAACTTGCACAATTTGAGCTCAAAAAGATGAAAGAATAGTAATTTAATAGTACTGTGAACAGAGGGGGGCTTCTGTATTGTTTTTTGCTAGCATTGGCATTATCCAGCACGGCTAGTCCCCATACTTCATTGCCCAAGTATCAGTTGGTACGGGTCAAAGTAATGTACTGATGCCAATCGTACGCTAAGGGGGTATTAACCACTTTGGTAGTCATAGTTTCTACGTCAACAAAAGCTATGGCTCTCTTTTTATGTAATTTTTGATTGTTCAAAGGGTAAGCTTTTTTGAGGTGTTTTTTTGTCCTTTATAACGGAAAATACAACCGTTATGGAGGCAGAAAAGGCAAGTAAAAGACTGTGCGAAGAGTAGGTATTTAAAATTTTTCTGAACGAAAAGTACACTATATCCGATGTATTCGATTAAGTAATAGTCTTATTTCCATTCACGTTTTGACGGTGTCAGAAAATGGAGTCGTAAGGGGACGGCATAAATCTCTTAAAAGTTGCTATAATTATTTTATTTAACTTTATAATTTTCACCCTTCAGCTGTGGCTGATTTACCAAATATATTGACAAATACAGTGTTTTTTTGCTACGTGAAATAAAAAGGGTAAACCTTAAAAACCATTCATACACTTCTAAAATCAAGGGAGCTTCCATGACGCTGAGTAAGAATGCCATCGGGAATTTGATTAATCGTTACAAGGCTGTTTTAAAAAAATGCCATCTGTTAAATACCTTTGGCACGCTGGCCATCATGGGCACGTTGGCCATGGGTGCAGTAGGTTTAAGCAGCAGCAATGCTACAGCCTTTACCCCCACCTTAGATAATCATGCCCTCTTGGCGACGGTCACCTATGATGACGATAATGACCCTGCAACGCCAGAAGTGCCATTATTTACCGCAGAGCAAATAGCCACCTTATCTTCTGCCTACACGGTGGAAGTGGCCGTTGCCGAAAAAAGCTATTATACAACTTTTGATACCGTGGAAAATGGTGCAGATGTCACCTATGGTGTGCTCTTAAAAGACCTCAATGATTCCAGTATCACGTATAGCAGTGTAGACGACGTTGTGGCCTCTGCCGTGAAGCAGTCCACTGCCGACTACAAAATTATTGAAGGCACGGGCACGCCGCAATTGAGCATTGAAAAG
>CAYJPS010000193.1:0-3274 GCA_964372135.1 uncultured Treponemataceae bacterium
TATGGTTTTTTTTAAACCGGAATGGCGTGCTGCTTCCCCCCTTTCCTTAAAAAACATGTCTTACACAAAAAACATAAAAGTTTTAAATAGAATAAATAATGATATATCAATATATTATAAAATAGAAAACTGTTTCAATTAAGATGCATCAGCCTTGAACAGTATCATCAGATGTCTTTATTAAAATATAAAGGTGGACTCTGTTTTATTGAGTTTGCATAAACAATACATAAAACGGCACAAAGTCAAGGATAATCCTTACAAGCATAATGACACAAACAGTAGTAAAACACAAGTTGGGATTATTGAACCTCGCAGAAGAATTGCTAACATTTCAAAAGCATATAAAATAGTTAGAGTTTCACGGGATACTTTTTAAAGACATAAATGTTTTTTCAAAAATTATTTTGAATAACGATCGACACGTACTTGTGCTGTGATACCGTGGGCAAGCATGCGTTCGATTGTGCATTGACGGTCGGTAACGTTACCGAATGTTATACTGGCTGCGGGTGTCATATATTGGTAGGTACATGTCTTGAGGAATTTTCCTACCCAAACACCGCCTGTATAACGAGCTGAACGACTTGTAGGCAAGATATGGTTTGTTCCTATGGATTTATCTCCATAAGCAACAGTTGTTTCTTCACCGATGAAGAGTGAGCCGTAATTGCGTAAACGCGCGAAATAATAATCTCTGTCGGTAACGTGCAATTCTAAATGTTCGGGAGCGTAATCGTCACTGATTTTAATCGCTTCGTCTTTATCGTCTGCAACTACAACTATTCCGTTGTTCGCCCATGAAACTTCTGCAATTTTTCTTGTGGGAAGAGTTTCAAGTTGCTTTTCTACCTCTTTGATGGTTTCTTGTGCGAATTTTTCGCTGAAACAAATTAGAATTTGGCCACTGTTGGGATCGTGCTCAGCTTGACCGAGAATATCACATGCGACAAGACTTGGATCGGCAGACTCGTCCGCAATAATGCCAATTTCAGTTGGCCCTGCAAGCAAGTCAATCCCGCATTGTCCGAAAAGTTGTCTTTTTGCTTCGGCAACAAATTTATTTCCGGCACCGCAAAGCATATCAACAGGTGGAACCTCACCCATTCCATACGCCATCAATGCAAAAGCTTGCACGCCACCGAGAACAAAAATTCTGTCTGCGCCGGCTTTTTTCATGGCATTGATAGTGGCGGGATAATATCCTTCACCTTTCACGGGAGGAGTGCATGCGATAACTGTCTCAACTCCTGCAACTTTTGCGGGAATAATACTCATTTGAGCAGAACCAAACATTGGGTATGCTCCACCGGGAACATAGCTACCTATACTTGTCATAGGAATATTCTTGTGTCCCAAAATAACACCGGGATACGTTTCCACTTCCAAGTCAAGCATGGTTGCTCTTTGTTTTTCCGCAAAACTGCGTACGTTTTGCTGACAGAAATCTGTATCTTCAATAAGCTGTTGATCGCATTTAGAAATAGCTTCTTGAATTTCTTTTTCACTCAATTCAAAACTTTTGGGTGCCCAATCATCATAGTCTTTACTGAATTTACGCACGGCGTCCATGCCGTCATTTTTGAGAGTTTTGAGCATATCACGCACGTATGCTGCGGTTTGCTCATCTTCTTCAAATAATCTGTGTCCACCGTCTTTAATTATTTTCATAGATAATCTCCTTTTTGTGTTTCAAATGGAACATAAAATATCTTCAATAACACATTTATATACAACATTATTTAAGTAATACCTTTTTATATTTATGTTAACGATAACATTTCACGGAACACATAAATTGTCAAGCGTTTTTTATGGAAAAATTTTAATAAAATAACATTTGACAAAGTATGATAAGAAAAATATGTTATATTAATTGGTTAGTTTATATTATTTTTTTGACTACATATAAGACTCATACAAATCAATACAGACAAGTTCAGATTAAAACTAATCAATTATTTATAGTGTATCACAATCAATATTTTTTAAAACAACTAGTTATGCAGAGGTCTCATTTATGAAGAATTATACGATAAGAGATGTCGCTAAAAGAGCCGGTGTTTCACACATGACGGTTTCACGTGTGATTAACAATAACCCAAAAGTTCTTGAAGCAACACGTGAGAAAGTTCTAAAAGTAATTGAAGAAATGGATTTTAAGCCTGATGCTCTTGCACGAGCTTTTGCATCAAAAAAATCCTATTTACTCGGATTAGTTGTTGCCGATGTGAGAAACCCATTTTACTCTGAAATGTCACGAGGCATTGAAGATAAAGCCTTAGAAATGAATTACAGTGTTATTTGCTG
Source organism: uncultured Treponemataceae bacterium (assembly GCA_964372135.1). Lineage (GTDB taxonomy): Bacteria > Spirochaetota > Spirochaetia > Treponematales > Treponemataceae > CAYJFX01. The sequence continues at coordinate 2,311 of CAYJPS010000193.1, forward strand.
TAGCTCTGATGAGGCTACGCAAAGAACCGAAAGTTGTGTAGAAAATTTATTAAAAGCCGGAGTTGACGGCATTATCTTTACTTCCGTAAGGCAAAAAGAGCCGGTTGTAGAAAAGCTTATTCAACAAAAATTTCCCGTCGTTCTTCTTAACCGAACAATGAAAAATGCGAGTTGTCACAGTGTTACCTGTAACAACTCTCTTGGTGCGTATCAAATAGCTTCGCACCTTATACAAAATGGTTATAAAAAAATTGCCATGATTACAGGGCAATCTTACTTTTCAACCTCATCTGAACGTGTTGATGGATATCTAAAGGCCCTTCGTGAGCACAATCTTCAAGAAAACTCGGATTATATAATTTATACTTCCTTCACTTCAGAGGGAGGATATGAAGGAGCATTAAAACTATTGGAAATGCAAGAAAAACCTGATGCAATCATGTGCGGAAATGATTTCATAGCCATGGGGGTCATGGATGCACTTGCAGAGGCAAAACTTTCTATTCCTAATGATATTGCAATTACCGGATTTGACGATACTTCCTTTTCTGCTCTCACCCAAATTGCCCTCACAACCGTGAGCCAACAAAAATACGAAATGGGTAATTTAGGTGTACAAATCTTGATTGATACTATTGAAAGAAAAAATCTTGATTATGTACATAATGTTGTGTTAAACCCTCAACTTGTCATCAGAAGATCTTGTGGTACTCAATAAATTGCCCCATGAAGAGAATAATTACTTTGTAAGCAGTCATGGCACACATGATTCCGAATTGAGGAAGAAAACCACAAAAACGGATTGACGTGCACATACAATGGTGGAATTATTTAAGTGATGGAAAAGTGATGGAATATTTTAAATTAAAAAAGGGTTACGATTCTATATTTATCGTAAACCCTTGAAATTTCTGGTGGACCATCGGTGACTTGAACACCGAACCAACTGATTAAGAGTCAGCTG
>CAYJPS010000194.1:0-3240 GCA_964372135.1 uncultured Treponemataceae bacterium
GTTCCGGCAGATTTGCAAACAAAATTACGTGAGGATATAGAAAGAGAAATTCTTGTCATTGATAGCAAAAGAAGCGCTTACTATAAAAATCAAACAGGTGAAGATTGGGACAATATAGAGAACTATAACCTTTGTATTGACACATCAAAAGTGAGCATAAAAAAAGCCGTTGAAATTATAATAAAGGCTTTGCAGTAATTTTGAATTATAGTTGTGAATTGTTTACAGGAAAAATAGTTTGGTATTACGCAAATATTTTTATGCCAAACTGAAAGCGTTTTTTTGTAAAATTTTTCGCAATTCATTCCTTCTAATATTTTTGCCAATGAAAACAACTCGACTTTCTTTCATGGGCTCAATTCCTGTGATTGCGTAAAGTCGGTCGGCAAGGTCAAACCTGAGCCACGAGTTACCGGCTTTTAAATAGCCTTTTGCACGCACAATATTTCCATACTTTAGGTGTAGAATATCACTTAATAAAAGGAGAAGCTCGTTTTCATGTTCAAGTTTTACGTAATTTAAACCAATATTTTCAATGTCAGGGTCTGCAACATCTTCAGTGGGCAATATAATCCCACTTAACTGTTTTCGTAATAATTCATGCCACCAAGCATCATCTTGTTTGGTATAGTGACCGGAAATAAGTAGGGCATTTTGGTTTATTTGCGAAATATTTTGATGTAATGTTTTGATTTCATCATCTGAGCTTGCTTCCATTTTTGACAGAAGAATGGTTCCGGCATTTTTGATTTGATCAAGGTAAATATCTTGAAATTCAGCAAGGTATCTGTCGTATGAATGCCCGTCTAAAACAGTAATAGGGGAGAGGAGCATTATTTTTTCGTATTCGATTTGCTTGATATTTTCTATTACTTTACTCAAGACCCCGACTCCTGTCGGTTCAACAACAAGGAATTCGGGGGCAAGAGTATTTGCAATGGTTACAATTGAACTTAAAAAATCAGATTTCATGGAACAGCAAACGCAACCTTCTGTAAGTTCCCACACATTCATTTGAACATCGTCAGGGTTTTGATTTTTTGAAAGTAGCGGTCCGTCAATACCGACTTCACCGTATTCATTTTCCAGAATAACAAAATCTTTTTTTGTTCTTTGGGCTAATTCCTTAATAAAGGTTGTTTTTCCTGCACCGAGAAAGCCTGAAATTATAAGTATTTTCATAAATTAGTCTGCGATTTTAACTACAGGTTTAATAAGGTCGGCCGGTTTGTCGCGCATAATAAACAATGCTTCTTCAACCTTATCCCAGCCTTCATAAACATGGGTAACAAGAGGGGAAACATCTAATTTTCCTGAAGCTACCAGAGATCCGAGTTTTTGTAGACGTAAACGACCACCGGGGGTTAATCCACCGATGACAGCTTTATGTCCCATTCCTACTCCCCATTCAAGACGAGGAATGGTTATATATTCACCTTTACCGATATAATCGATATTACCTATTTTACCACCGGCTTTGACAGATTTTACAGCAGAGCAGATAGAATCAGAGCCGCCACCGGCAACAATTACTTTATCAACACCTTTCCCATTGGTAAGAGCCATCACTTGTTCTTCAATGGAACCATTTTTGTAGTTAATAAATTCTTGCGCTCCGTATTTTTTTGCTGCATCAATACAAACTTGGCGTGTGCCGACTGCGATTATTCGTGAAGCTCCGCGCAACTCTGCGCCGGCAACAGCCATTAAACCAACAGGGCCGATGCCGATAACCAAAACTTCATCACCATATTGGATGTCTGCCATTTCAGCACCATGAAAACCCGTTGTAACCATGTCAGAAAGCATGCAAGCGTCAACAGAATTGATTTCTTTCGGCAAATGAGCTAAGTTACCATCAGCATCATTTACATGGAAAAATTCCGAAAAAACACCGTCTTTATAGTTTGAGAATTTCCAACCGCCAAGCATTTCACCTGAATGCATCGGATATCCTGCTTGTGCTGCCAAAGAATTCCAATCGGGAGTGATGGCCGGAACCAATACGCGATCACCGGGTTTGAAATCTTTTACCTCTGAGCCAACTTCCACCACTTCGGCACTGCACTCATGACCTAAAATCATGTTGTGGCGTTCGCCAATTGCGCCGGCCCATAAAGTGTGAATATCAGAAGTACAAATAGCAACAGCAAGGGGTTTACAAATTGCATCTAAAGGACCACATGAAGGGCGATCTTTTTCAATCCAACCAGATTCGCCAATCTTCAACATTGCATAACCTTTCATAAGGCCTCCATAATAGGAATTAAGTTAAAAAATAAATGTATTGTGACGCTGGAAAATCATGTGCTTTAATTCACTATTTCAAAGCTTTTACAAAATGTCAAGCACTTGCGAGTTTTTGATTGAAGACAAGGAGATTTATCGAAAGCCAAAAGAGTCAGATGCCGATGTAAAAGATTATCTTATAAAACTTACTCCTGGATCTTGTAAAATCTAAAATTAAATAAGTTGATTACATAAAATCAAGAGGGGGTGTATGTCATTTCAATCCTCTTTTAATTTAAAAATATAATAGCATGAGAAGCATGCATCTTTGCATTTAACCAGCCATTATTAAAAACTTTTTAGGAAAGGGGAGGAGCCCCCCCCAAGAACAAGCAAATTAGAATGACGTGAGGAAATACTTTAAAGCTTGTAAAAAAAGGTTGCCTATTGACTGAGTTGTATAGTAGGTTGGTACTACTAGGGCATGGTCACATCAACACCTTACGGTTATTTATGCTTCAGATTTCTCTTGCTTTTCGGTCATGTGCGTTTATGAACATTTCTTTCAAAGCAAGCTCCTCTCTCTTGGTATAACACGAGAAATTATTTTATATAAACAGGCTCTGATTTTGAGTTTATGCTTTAATTATAGGGTGAAAAATAAAATGAAAGATTTGGTTCAAAAAAACATTCGACAGAGTCAGCCTAGAATAACATCTATTGACTATATGCGTGGCTTCGTAATGGTATTGATGGTGCTAGACCATGTGCGCTATAACTACGCCGTTAGAGCCATAGATATGTGGGGAGTGACATCTTCCCTTTATCCTTTACATCCAACGCAAGCTTTTCCCGATACCTCTTCCCTTTTATTTTATTTACGGTGGATCACAAATTTCTGCGCACCTGTTTTTGTTTTTTTAGCAGGTGTGAGTATTTTTCTATGGATACATAAAAAAGGGCGAAATACTTCTGTTTCCAAATATCTTTTAACAAGAGGAAGTTGGGTAA
>CAYJPS010000195.1:0-3229 GCA_964372135.1 uncultured Treponemataceae bacterium
TATAACTTTTCAGGCTATTGTAAATATAGGACGTTATGATATCGTTGCTGAACAATTTACAAGAATTTCACGTTGTAATTTTGCTTATAAAAAAAATTACAATGAAAAGAATTTCGACAAAAATTTTATCCCCCAAATTATTAATTTTTTTGAGCATGAATTTGGTAAGGAAAATCTAATTATTACCTGTGATAGTACGGCAAGTCCTCTTTTAGTTCGAACAACAACAAAAAGTGTTCGTGATATTATAGGCTTTGAAAAAGTTGTGGAATATCCTAATTCTTTTTATGAACTAAAAACAAAACAAGCAAGAGAATTATGGAATCTATTTTGTATTAATAATAATCGTTATTTATCAACCCCCGAAATAATGCCGTTTCTTAAAAAATTAGATAGTGAACTTAATTGGGATAGTTCATATGAGTTACCCTACAACATAAGAAAAGACATACTAGATAAAAATAAAAACACTTACAAATGGCTAAGTGAAAAATATTTTGATGGGAAAGAACTATTTGAACAAGATTTAGACGCAGAAGAAGAAAGAGAATATACAGGGATAAAACCATATGAAATTATAGATTTTTTAAAACTTCTTCCAAGCGAAATAAAGGAAGAAATACATATGAAATATTCTTCTTGTTACGATTTATTAACTAATGCCGAAAAAAATATATATAAAGTACTAGAAAGTGAATTTCCAACGAAAATAAAATATATAGAAAAAGAGCCTAAACTTTCTGTTCTCACCCTATGCTATAATCATGAAAAATATATAGCAGATTGTATTGAATCGATACAAGCGCAACAAACTAACTTTCCTATTAAGCATATTATTATCGATAATGTTTCGACAGATAAAAGCCGAGAGATAATAGCGAACTTTGCTAAAAAACATTCTAATATTGTTCCATACTTTTTCAATACCAAAGAAGGAAAAGGAGAACACGTAAAAACCCTCTTCAACCTTGCCGATACCGAATATGTCGCGATTTGTGATGGTGATGATTACTTTATAGACCCCCTAAAACTACAAAAGCAAGTTGACGTGCTTGATAGTAATCCTTCTGCTACAGTGTGCTTTCACCCGGTTCAAGTTGTATACGAAGGAGAACCAAACAAAACAAGAATTTTTCCCACCGAAAGCATATTGCCACGTGGTGTTCGGCCTTTCTATTATCTTAGTGACATGTTTCAGAATAATTTAATCCAAACAAATTCTGTTGTTTATAGGTGGAGATTCAAAGAAGAATTACCTGAATGGTTTAGAGCTGATCTGGTCCCTGGGGATTGGTATTGGCATTTACTCCATGCAGAAAACGGTAAAATTGCTTATATTAATGAGATAATGTCTGTCTATCGTAGACATCAGCAATCACTCTATAAGGAAAGAGAATATGAAGACATTATAAAGCACAGACTTGTACACGGAATGAATGAATTAGAATGTTTTTACGTTGTTAGTAAACACTTTGGCAAAAAATTTGACTCATACATTTTCAAACTAGCTAGTGGGGTTTTTGCCCATTTTGTCCAACATTATTTAGAATATAACGATGATTCTTACCTCAATAACGCTACTGAAAAATATCCTTTTTTTGCTAAACCTTTCCTTTCTTCTCTCTCAGCGCTTAATGCACCAAGCAAACAAAGCTAAGGAAATTTGAGGAGTAAATTCAAAAATGACAAAGAATCAGCAAGCCGTACATGTAACAAAAACTTTTCTTCCTCCGTTTGAAGAATATAACAGCTATCTCAAAAAAATTTGGGATAGTAATATCCTTACAAACCAAGGTAGTTATGTACGTGAACTAGAAGCAAAACTACAAAATTATCTGCAATGTGAACACATTCATTGTCTTGCAAATGGTACACTTTCCTTACAGCTTGCTCTCTCTGCGCTTAAAATAAATGATGGCGAAATTATTACAACCCCTTTTAGTTATGTTGCTACAATCTCGAGTATTTTATGGCAAAGATGTAAACCGGTTTTTGTGGATATAAAACGAGATGATTTTACTCTTGATCCAGAAAAAATTGAGCAAGCTATAACAAAAAATACAAAAGCAATACTTGCAGTGCATGTTTTTGGCTACCCTTGTGATATTGAAATGATACAGACACTAGCAGATAGGTATAATTTGAAAATCATTTATGATGCTGCTCACAGTTTTGGGGTTCAATACAAGAATAAAGCATTGGCGAGTTATGGCGATATCTCAATTCTTTCTTTTCATGCAACAAAGCTTTTCCACACTGTTGAAGGAGGAGCCTGTATTATAAAGGATAAAAAAATTTCTGATACGCTTGAACTGCAAAAAAGATTTGGACACGACCAAGACTATCATTATATGTTAGGGACAAATGCAAAAATGTCAGAACTACATGCAATAATGGGATTGGCAAATCTGCCTTACGTTGAAGAAAACATTTTAAAAAGAAAAACTATTTCAGATACATACAGCACAGAATTGGCAGATTGTCTTTTAATGCCGACACGCCAAAAGCATACTAAATATAATTATGCCTACTACCCTATTCTATTTAAAAATGAAAAAGAACTGTTACGAGTTTTTAGTGCGTTAGCCAAAATAAATATATTTCCAAGACGATACTTTTACCCAAGTTTAAATACCTTACCTTACGTCGGTAACGTACCTTGTCCGCTCAGTGAAGATATTTCACGCAGAATAGCTTGCTTACCTTTATTTGTCGGTTTAGAAGAAAATAAAATCTTAACTTTATGTGAGTGTATTAAAAATGAACTATGCAAATAAAGTAGAATTTTTACTTGCTCTTGAAAAAGTGCGAGATACAGTTAAACATCAAAAAATAGCCAAACTTCATATCGGCTGTGGAACAGTTTATAAAGATGGCTGGATAAATATAGATAATAATTCTGACGGTAACATTCAAAAATTAGACCTAAATTTAGACTTGCGATACCCTTTACCCTTTGATGATAATAGCATTGACTATATTTTTAATGAGCATTTTTTAGAGCACCTTACAGTTGAAGAAGGGCAACGAGCTTTGAAGGATTTTTTGCGCGTACTAAAACCACAAGGCATAATGCGCATAGCAATGCCCGATTTAGATAGTATTGTAGCTGTGTATAACGACCCAAACTGGAAAGAAAATCTGATGCCATTTTTTAAACGATTCGGACTCGACTTCATAGAAACTCGTGCTGAACTGATCAATATAAATTTTCGAGCATGGGGACATA
>CAYJPS010000196.1:0-3199 GCA_964372135.1 uncultured Treponemataceae bacterium
AGAAAAATTGAACGAGATATACGCAACGATATTTTTGAGCACTTAGAAAAACTATCGCAATCATATTACAACAAGCACAAGACAGGTGAAATAATGGCCTACATTACCAATGATTTAGAGGCACTAAGAAACTCTATGGGACCTGGGATTTTGCTTATTACCGATGTTATAACCCTTTTAGTACTTACCCTTTTTAACATGTTTGTAAATATCAATGTTGCTTTAACTATTGCTGTTCTCATTCCTCTCTCGCTTATAGCGATAGCAACGTCTTCATTGGGTGGTATATTATTTAAGCGCTTTGCACACAGGCAAGAAGCCTTTGCAAATATTTCTGACTTTGTTCAAGAAAACATGTCGGGTATTAGAGTAATTAAAGCCTTTCTACAACAGAAAGAAGAAGTTGAGGCATTTAATACTATTAACACCGCTTATTTGAAAAGTAATATGAAGCTTATGCAGTTAGAGGGGGCAATGCGTCCTTTAATGAGAACAATATCTGGTATGGCCTTGGCAGTTGCAATTGGGTACGGTGGTTACATAACATCCCTTGGTATTATGAGCATTGGAAGTCTTATTGCTTTTTTTGAATACTTAGGCATGCTAGTATGGCCCATGATAGCAATTGGGATGGCGGTAAACATTATTACTCGAGGTTCTGCGGCTTTAAAGCGAATTGAATCTGTTTTGCATGAAAAAGTTGAGATACATGATGCGCCACATGCGAAAGAAATTCAAAACTTTAGTGGAAGCATTGAAATAAAGAATGTATCATTTACATACCCTGAAACAGACAGAGAAGTGCTTAGTGACATTTCGTTTTCAATTAAGAATGGTGAAACACTTGGAATAGTTGGAAGAACTGGAAGCGGAAAAACGACATTGATACACTTACTTTTACATTTGTACAATGTTAAAAAAGATACTGTATTAGTGAGCGATAAAGACATACACGATATTCCTTTAAGAAATTTGAGAGAAAACATTGGCTATGTTGGTCAGGATACCTTTTTATTTTCTGATACTATAAAAAACAATATAATGTTTAGCGGCGAAAACTACACTTTTGAAGAGGTAGAAGAGGCTGCAATGTGCGCTTGCGTACATGAAAACATCTTAGATTTTAAAGATGGTTACGATACCTTAGTGGGAGAAAGAGGCGTTACTCTATCTGGAGGTCAAAAGCAAAGGATTTCGATTGCGAGGGCATTAATCAAAAATAGCCAAATCCTTATTCTTGATGATTCACTTTCTGCCGTTGATACAGATACAGAAGAGAAAATTCTTAAAAATCTAAAAGAAAAGCGTAAAGGCAAGACAAATATAATTATTGCTCATAGGATATCGAGTGTTCAACATGCAAACACAATTATTGTTTTGGACGAAGGAAAAATAATTGAAAGTGGCACCCATGCAGAACTCATTGCACATAATGGTCTTTATAACTCGCTCTATCAAAAGCAATTGTTAGAAAAGAATATTAGCGAAGAAGAATAGGTATGACAAAAAAAGAAACTATGAACGTAAATAATCAAAGCACACTCCGTCGAATGCTCTCTTATGCTACACCACATCTTGGGTGGTTTTTACTGTGTCTTTTTCTTATAATCATTATCGTTGCACTTGAATTATATCAGCCTATTATATTGGGAACTACAACTGATACAATTATTGAAAATTTTTCCTCTAAAAACACAGCTCTAAGTTCGCGCATAATAGTTTTAGCTTCACAATATTTTGGCATAGTACTACTTACTGCCATACTAACCTACATTCAAACGATGATACTTGCCTATATAGGTCAAAAAATTGTTTTGAATGTACGGCTCGATATTTTTAAGCATTTACACACTCTATCATTGAAATTTTTTACCAACAATCCAATTGGTGTTTTAGTTACAAGAGCTACAAATGATGTTGAAGCATTAAATGAAATGTATACCAATGTAATTGTAAACATGGTTAAAAGCGTTTGTATGTTAGTTGGAATCATTATCACGATGCTTTTGTTTAATGTCAAGCTTTCTTTAATTACATTTGCTATTATCCCTTTTATTATTGGGGCAACAATAGTGTATAGTTTTGTCTCTAAAAAGGTATATCGTTCTGTTAGAGTCAAAATCTCTGAGATAAATTATTTTTTATATTATAATTTTTCAGGAATAAAACTTGTACAGATTTTTTCGGTTGAACAGGCAATTTTTAAGAAATTCAAAGAGAAAAGTGAAAGTTTACGAATTAGATACCGTAGACAAGTTTGTATGAATGCTTTTTATAGCCCTACATCGTTTATTTTTAATATGGCCTCACTCATCATGCTCATGTGGTTTGGTGGGAAAATGGTATTAGCGGGTGAAATTTCCATAGGTACTATTGTAGTTTTTCAACGCTACATTAGTAAATTTTTTGAACCTATTCAAGAGTTTTCAGAGCAGTTTAATGTTATACAATCAGCTTCTGCCGCTGCCGAAAAAATTTTTACACTTTTAGATGAGAAGCCAGATATTGAAGACTCTGAAAATGCAATTGAACTTACAGACATACGCGGCGATATTGAATTTAAGAATGTATGGTTTGCTTACAAAGAGGATGAGTGGGTTCTTAAGGATATTTCTTTTAAAGTACCTGCAGGTCAAGAAGTTGCTCTTGTAGGAAACACGGGATCAGGAAAGACTACAATTCTGCATTTACTTTCAAGATACTATGATATACAAAAAGGTGAAATCTTTATAGATGGTATAAATATTAAGAATATAACAATACATAGTTTAAGAAAAAATATTGGTCAAATGATGCAAGATGTTTTTTTATTTACTGGTGATATAAAAAATAACATACGTTTAAAAAACAATGATATAAGTGATGACGATGTTGTAAGAGTTTCCAAATACGTTAACGCTGACTCATTTATTTCAAAATTTAAGAATGGCTACGATGAGCCGGTAATAGAGCGAGGTGCCTCATTTTCTGTTGGGCAGAGGCAGCTGCTTTCTTTTGCTCGTACCCTTGCATTTTCACCTACAATACTAACCTTAGACGAAGCAACTGCAAACATAGACACCGAAACGGAAATACTTATTCAAAAGGCTCTTGTAAAACTCACTAATAGAAGAACAACGCTTGTAGTTGCCCATAGGCTTTCGACAATTCAGCATTCAAATACCATTATTGTATTACATAAGGGAAGAATTGTAGAACA
>CAYJPS010000197.1:0-3183 GCA_964372135.1 uncultured Treponemataceae bacterium
GAAAACTTATATAATTGTAGCATGTTGAAGCTGATTGCTTAGCCGAACAGTAGTGTTTTCAAATACAAAGAGCTAGAACAAGAAAATCAACGTCTGCTCGATGAGCTTGAAAAACTAAGAGTTGAAAACCAAAACCTTAAATCAGAACTACAGAGGTTAACATCCAAGTACAATGAAAACAGTCAGCCACAAATAGGCTCTGGAGACTCCGACTGTAAAGTTAACAATAAAAGCTCCTCATCTGAAAAAATAGAACTTTTTCAATCACTTTTTCGTGGGAGAACAGATGTTTTTGCAAAACGCTGGCACAGTCACAAACTCAACAAGTCAGGCTATCAACCCCATTGTGAGAATGAATGGGATTCTTTTCTCTGCAATAAAAAGAAATACAAATGTAATGTTTGCCCCAATCGAAAGTTAGCACCACTTTCTTCCTCATATATATACAAACACTTAGAAGGAAAAGATGAATTTTCTCGTGATGTTGTCGGCATTTATGCTATGCTTGCCGATGAAACCTGTTATTTTTTAGCCGTTGATTTTGATAAGAGAGATTTTCAAAAAGATATTCTTACATTTCAAACATCTTGTGAAGTACATAATATACCTGTGTCTTTAGAAATTTCGCGTTCAGGCAAAGGAGCTCATGCTTGGATTTTTTTTGAAGACAAAATCTCAGCCTTACAAGCAAGGAAATTGGGAACGGCTTTACTCACTTATGCCATGAATACCAGAAGTGATATAGATTTTGCTTCTTATGATAGGCTATTTCCCAATCAAGACCATATGCCAAATGGGTGGTTTTGGCAATTTAATAGCCCTCCCTTTACAAGGGAAAGTACGTAAAGAGAGTAAAAGTGTTTTTGTTGATAAAAACTTTATACCCTATAGCGACCAATGGGCATACTTATCAAAAATTGTAAAAATGTCATTTTCTGACGTTGAACAAGCAATGGCTCTTTTATGCAAACAAACTGAATTTGGCGAACTCATCAGTATAAGCGATGAAAATATTCTTCCATGGGAAAGTAACACTTCACACAATGCCTTGACACATAGAGACTACCCTACACAAGGTCTTAAAGTCACAAAAAGCAATATGTTGTATATTGAAAAACAAGGAGTGTCACACCCTTTGCTCAATAAAATTAAAAGATTGGCAACATTCAAAAATCCTGAATTTTACAAAGCGCAAGCACTACGATTTAATACCTTCAACATACCACGCCTTATTTCATTAGCAGAAAATCATGATGAATATCTTGTTTTACCAAGAGGTACAGAGGAAAATCTATTACAATTCTTAAAAAAAGAAAAAATTAAATTCACCTTGGAAGACAAACGCTTTATAGGGGATGCTATAGATATTGATTTCAACGGAACATTGAGAGAGGATCAAAAACTAGCGGTTAACGCCTTAACACAATATGAAACAGGCGTGTTATCGGCAACAACAGCCTTTGGAAAAACCGTTATTGCTGCAAATATAATTGCCAATCACAAGCGAAATACACTCATCTTGGTTCATACTCAAGCCTTACTGACTCAATGGAAAAAGTCTTTATCGAAATTTCTTACAATACATCATAACCTCCCTGAAACTCCACAAAAAAGAGGCCGAAAAAAACAGCATACTATCATAGGTGAATTTGGAGGTGGAAAACACCTTACCCATGGAATTATTGATGTCGCCATTATGCAATCTCTTATCAGTAATGACGAGGTAAAAGGTTTGGTTCGTAATTATGGTCAAATTATTGTGGACGAATGCCATCATGTTTCTGCAGTAAACTTTGAGAAAATTTTAAAATTCGCAAATGCCAAATATATATACGGCCTCACAGCGACTCCCACCCGACAAGATGGACATCATCCCATCATTTTTTTACAATGTGGTCATATTCGGCATAGAGTAGACGCAAAATCTGAAGCAGCGAAAAGGGCTTTTGAGCATTATCTCATCCCTCGTTTTACAAATTTAAAACCTTTTTCATTGACGGATGAAAATCAAATAGCAAAAATTTATAATGATTTGTCCACAAATGAATCCCGTAACGATTTAATAATTAAAGATGTGCTTGATTGTATAGAAAAAGGAAGAAATCCCATAATTCTGACTGAGCGAACGGAATATATAGAAATTTTATCCCAAGAACTTGAAAAATATTGCAATAATGTGCTCAGTCTTAGTGGTAAGATGCCGACTCGTGAAAAAAATATGGTGAACCAAAAACTGTCACCCCTTGATAAAAATGAAAAATTTGTCTTGGTTGCAAGTGGAAAATATGTAGGCGAAGGTTTTGATTTTCCGAGACTGGATACTCTGTTTCTTGCCATGCCCATTGCATGGAAAGGAAAAATTGCACAATATGCAGGTCGATTACATAGAAGTTTTGAGGGTAAAGACAAGGTAATTATTTACGACTATGTAGATATTCATATACCTGTTCTTGAAAAAATGTATCATAAACGTGTAAAAAGTTATTTGTCTTTGGGCTATAAAACCTTTAGTCACAGTGAAAGTTCAAATCAAATACAACAGCATATAATTTATGATAAATATAACTTTATTAGTACATTAGAACAAGATATAGAGCAAGCTACCAAAGAAATTGTTATAGCTTGCCCTACTATAAAATATATCAAAAATACTACTCTTCTTCATAATATTTCAATAGCCTATATAAATGGTGCACGAATTAATCTTATAACAAAACCCTTAGAAACTTACAAAGAAAATGAACAGCATAAAATAAAGATGAAGATTGAAAGCTTAGAGGAAGCAAATATTAAAGTTAGTTATCAAACAAATCTTTATCAAAAATTCATCATTATTGATGAACAGACGGTATGGTACGGCAGTATTAATCTTTTTTCTTATAACAATGAAGATTCAAGTTTTTTAAGACTTGAGAATAAAGAAATTGCCAAAAAATTATTACAATTATTATAAAAACAATAGTTATAATAAGAAAAGTATCCATTAAGCACCAAAAATCAGCTAAACTATTTTCCACAGGTGTTCCGGTAGCCAAAAGTTTAAAATCCGCTTTAAGGCCTTTGGCCGCTCTTGTTTGTAAGGTATTTGGGTTTTTTATATTCTGTGCTTCATCAAAGATAACGAATGACCAATCAACCAAACATAAAGAAAATTGATAGTCTCGCAAGGTTTGATATGTTGTA
>CAYJPS010000198.1:0-3120 GCA_964372135.1 uncultured Treponemataceae bacterium
ACAATTGGTAGAAAAAATTTTTAAAACAAGATTGAGTGCTGATACCTTTATCCTAAAATAGTTGTAAGAGATAAAAAAGTTTTACCGCTACTAAGTATTGGGTATTTTTAATGAGTTTAAAAAAATGTGTATTGTTATTTTTGTTTATAAGCCTCATGTCATTAACCTTCTCTCAAGATTCACTTGTTGAAAGCATTGAGACAAAAAGGAATGTAATAAAAGTTGGATATGACAAAGGATATGGAATTATCGAAGATATTGATTCTCTAGACTATAGAGGGTTTGGCTATGAGATACTTGAACGATCCGAACATTATTCAAATTTTGATTTTGTTTTTTATGAATATGATTATTGGGACGCATTAACAGCTTTACAAAATGGCGAAATTGATGTGATGGGAATTATGTTAGAAAGTGAAATATATCGCAATCTTTTTAGCTATGTCCCCAAAGCTCTTGGCTCTACACAGCTTATTTTGGCTACAAAAGAAAGTGAAATATTGTATGATGATCCATTAGCAATTAATAATAAAATTGTTGCTAGTTTTCAAAATAACCCTTATGAAAAATATCTAAATGATTATTGTATAGAAAATGGTATTACAATTTCATATGTTCGCGGTGAATCAGACAACTATGTTGATTTGGAAGCTGACTTTTATTTGATTACAACTATTGATGAAAATGTTGAAGACTTTAGTATGGTAATGAATTTAGAAGTTTTTGATATGTTTTTTATAACAAACAAAAATAATCCTGAGCTTGCAAATGAAATTGCAGATGCCATCAATCTTTCCATATCTGCAGATGGAACATTTTTGCAAGAATTACAAATAAAGTATTATGGAAGTAAAAACTTATCAAGACGTTATTTAACACCAGCGGAATTGGCTCTCTTACAAAGCCGAACGCTTACTTGTGGTTACATTGACCACCACCAGCCTATACAATACACTAATGATGATGGTCTCCCAGATGGAATCAGTGTTCAAGTAATGAACATGCTAGCAGAAAAATATGGGTTTACAATTGAGTATGTACCATATAACCATGATATGCCCAATGAATCACATGAAAATTTTGACATGCTCATATCTGCAACAGGAAACTTTGAACATGAAATGGAGTTTTATTTTCCGTCTGAGCCATTTATGTACCTTCCAATGATGTTATTGGCAGAAAATAATTACATAGAACAGGTAATCTCTTCAGAATATGAAAGCACCCTTGGTATGGTAAATTATGTTACCCTTGATCATACTGATGTTCTTGAACGATACCCAAACAATTCGGTTTTGTCATTTGATCAATTTGATGTCCTGGTAGAGGCATATGAAAACAGAGAGGTAAGCGGCCTTCTTGCCACAGAAAATGGAGTTGAATATGCACAAGCAGTATTTGGAGAAGATGATTACACTATTCGAAGTACAGGTCTTTCTCTTCCACTGAGAATCTTCTTTTCAAGGAGCTCTGCATATTTAACCGAATATATTGGCGCTTTTAACATTATGTTTGAGCACTTAGATCAAGAGCGCGTAGATGAGATTATGTCTATGCAGTCGGTGAGGTTTTTACCCGAGTATTCTGCAAGTATTTTTATTCAGGAAAATATTATATTGCTTTACATAATTGCTTTTACTACAATAATAATTATTATCACTATTGTACTCTATCAGCAATTTAAACGTAAAAAAGCAATATTAGACATTATCAATTTTGATGATGTTACAAAATTAATCTCTCGTTATAATTTTGGGGAACAAGCAAAAATGCTACTTCAAAATGCAAAGCCAGGTGAATATGAACTACTGTCACTCGACATTGATACCTTTCGCACTATAAATGCAATTTATAGTAAGGACAGGGGAAACTTAGTAATTAATGCTATGGCTGAAGCACTTGCGAAATGCTATGCAGGCTCAAACTGTTTAGTTAGTAGGGTTATTGCAGATCACTTTATTGTTTTTCATAAAACTAATGAAGGTGAAAGTCTATCAAAAATCTGTGAAAATCATATTGCAACTGAAATAAAAACTATATTGGGTGAAAAATATAACCTTAGTATTTCAGTTGGTATTTGTGTTATTAAAGATACAACTTTGCCAATAGATACAATCATTGACCATGCCGTTGCCGCTCGCTTAAAAGGAAAAACAAAATACACGTGTACATATGTTTCATACAACGAAGAAATAGAAAAAGAGTTGAAGCTTAAAACAAGCATTGTACATAGGATGAAAGATGCGTTATATAATAATGAATTTAAGGTTTTTTATCAGCCAAAAATTACCTTTGACACATTACAAGTGGGTGGGGCAGAAGCACTAGTAAGATGGTTTGATATAGATAATACAATGGTCAGTACTCCAGATGTCTTTATTGGAATATTTGAAAAAAATGGTTTTGTACTAAACTTAGATTTGTATGTATTTGAAGATGTTTGTAAGTTTATTGTGCAAAATGAAAAAGAGTTGGATATACCTCTTATTTCTGTTAATGTGTCTACCGTAACCCTTTTCGATGATAGGTTTCCTAAAGAGTACTTTAATATTATAAAAAAATATAATGTAAATCCACAAAAATTAGAAATTGAAATAACAGAAAGTGCCATGACTCTAGATCAAAATATTTTAATAGAAAAAGCAAGGCAAATCCGCGACTTTGGTCTGTATCTCTCAATAGATGATTTTGGTGCAGGAGAATCTTCTCTAAATAGATTAAATGCAGTTGTGGCCGATACCATAAAACTTGATAAGGTTTTTTTAGAGAATAATATTGCAGAAAAACGCGGCGATATTGTTGTTGGTACCGTAATAAAAATGGCCAAACAGCTTGACATGAAGATTGTAAGTGAAGGTGTAGAAACTCTTGAACAAGTGAAGTGGCTTAAAAGATTAAACTGCGACTATGCTCAAGGCTACTATTTTGAAAAACCTATGAAAACAGAAGACTTTAAAGATCTTCTTCGCTCAAAAAAATCATATGGTATTGGATAAGAGCACATATGTGCTCTTATTCTTCGTTCACTACACCTCAAAGGCGCACTCTGTACCATTTGAAAATGTGAGTAACGTTTCTATAGAAGTTTTTACCATCATGGCAGATGCTTCATAAGTAAAA
>CAYJPS010000199.1:0-3095 GCA_964372135.1 uncultured Treponemataceae bacterium
CCCAAAAATCTTTTTTTTCTACGCCTTCGCCTTTTCCTTCCATAGCTCCACTTTTTCCTTGGATATAGCTAAGGACAGCAACACCCTTTGCATTTTCAAGTGTTTTCATGTTGTATGAAAATCCATTTACTCCTGACTCTGAAAATTTTTTAATTATTTCTGGTGTATCAATAAGGGTAAATCGTGCTATCTGAGAGTTTGCCCATGAAGGAGAAAATCGTGTTAAGTCAACAATTTCTTTCATTAAATCTCGATTTACTTTTTCATCTTTGTACTTTCGTACACTTCTTCTTGTTAAAATTGCTTCTACTGTTGTCATTTTATACTCCTAATTAATATGTTTCGTAATGGATTCTTGATTCATCAAATCTATCTACAAAGCGATTTGCACTTTCGTTACTCGGATATCCAACTGCAATTACTGCATAGGGCAAAAGATGTTTTCCCAAATTAAACATTTTTTGAATGTACTTCATTCTGTCTGATTCAGGTGCTGTTCCAAGCCACACCGTTCCTAATCCTTGGCTAACTGCTTCAAGGAGGAGGTTTTGTGTTGCAGCTCCTAAATCTTGCTCCCACATTCCAGGATAACTCATTCTCTCTTCATTTCCAAGAACGATGATCCCTGCATCGGCGTCAACCAAACAGCCTGCGTAAGGATTATAACCTGCAAGTTCTTGTAAACGTATTTTATCACGGATAACTAAAAATTCCCATGGTTGTTGATTTGCAGCAGAAGGTGCTTGCATTGCCGCTTTTAAGATTTTTGTAATTTTTTCATCTTCAATTCTTTTGTCTGAAAAGCTACGCACACTTCGGCGTGTGAAAATTTCATCCATAATTGTACCCTCGTTAGTTATCTTGCTTGGCAGTATTCAATTCTTTCCTTTGTTGGTGAAAGAATAAAGAAGTAATCTACACCATTTTCAAATATCCAATCGGCATGTTGAATGCCATCGGTTATAAATGTAGCCCCTTTTTTCTTAAAATGTTCGTAGTCTGCCTTCAAATCACCTGACATAAAAGCAATGTGATCTATTACACTTTTTTCAAAAGATGTGTCTTCAAAAATTTCGTATGTTTCTTCGCCATTTGAAACAAAGAGCGCTTTTGTTCCGGTAGTGCTTTGAAACTCGCCTGTAATTTCAAAATCTAACATGTCTACATACCATTTTTTCGCTTCGTCATAATTTGGTACTGTGATGTTTAAGTGGTGGTGCTTTCGCCTTTTTAACATAGTTTTTAATATCCTTATTTGTATAAAATTGTACATATGAATCTTAAAATAATCTTTAATAAACTTCTTTCCGATGGGCAATTCTGATGAGGGTAATTAGGAGTATATTTTGCTCTTTAAAATAGATTATACGATAATCACCGGCTCTTTTTCTAAATTTGCCCTTGTGTTTGCCTTTTAGAGACTTGTCACTGGAAAAGTTTCCTTGTTGTAATTCTAATATTTTTGTGGCTAATAACTCCTGTGCTTTTCGTTCAAGCTTTAAGAATTCTTTTTTTGCTTCTTTTTCAAAGAGCACTTTATACATCTATTCCGGCCTCAGCTAGTACGCTCTCAAGCGAAAATACTTCGCTTTTTCCATTTTTTAAATTGTCTAAGCGATTGTCACTAATCATTTCGTCGAGAGTATCAAAATAGCTACTTACGGCTTTTTCGATTAGATATGTTCTCGTTCTGTCTAATTCTTTTGCATATTCATCTAAGCTTACTAAAAGATTCTCATCAAGTCGTATATTGATTGCTTTTTTCATATTATCTCCTTGTGTATGCTTGTAGATACATAATACTACATGCGGTGTGCGGTGTCAAGGGTTTTCGCATTGTAAAACATTGTGGCTTCCTTTTTTTATTGATGCAGAATACCATAAAATTTTACTTTTGTCGCCGAATTACAAGAAAAATAAAAATCTGCGTAATCTGTGCAATCTGTGGATAACCCATAACCAATTCCGGTGGTATACGCACAAAGATACCTCGACTGCGCTCGGTATGACAGAAACACTCGCATACCTTGAAAAATCCTCCCCTTTGTGCTACACTACAAGCATGGTAGTAGCATCAATAGACTTAAAAGGCGGCAAGGTTGTCCAGCTTAAAAACGGTAAGGATGCCGTTTTAGAACGTGACGACGCAGACGCATTAATTACAGATTTTAACACATATGGCGAAGTTGCAATAATCGATTTAGATGCAGCGCTCGGTAACGTACTAACAGAGGGCAGGCAAAAAGGCCAAACGGCAAATACCGAGCTCTTAAAATCTCTCTTGCGAAAGGGAAATGTTCGAGTGGGCGGTGGTATACGAGACGCTAAAAAGGCAAAAGAGCTTATTTCGCTCGGAGCCGAAAAAGTAATAATCGGTTCGTCTGCTTGGAAAGACGGAAAGCTGCATACAGAGTTTTTAGATGAACTCACCGAAAAAATCGGAAAACAACGCATAATTATAGCTGTCGATGCTCTTAATGGAGTAATCACCGTAAAGGGTTGGACAGAGTCTGCCGGAATCCCTCTCGTAGAAGGGGCAAAAATGGCAGAAAAGTACGCATCTGAACTTTTGTTTACGTGTGTAGAAAACGAAGGTTGCATGACCGGCATAAACATGGATTTGGTAAAACAGGTTCGTGACAGTGTAAAGTGCCGACTTGTAGCGGCAGGCGGTGTTTCATCATTAGAAGAAATTGTAGCGCTACAAAAAATGGATGTTGATGTTCAGCTTGGAATGGCGCTTTACACCGGAAAGGTGAGTCTAAAAGATAGCTTTATTGAGTGCCTCAATTGGAAAAAGGCACAAACGGAATCTAACGGCCTGATTCCAGTAATTGCTCAAAGTACAAATGGCGAAGTTCTAATGACGGGCTTTGCAAATAAAGAGGCCTTTGAAAAAACCTTTGCGAGCGGAAACCTTACATTCTGGAGCCGCACCCGCAACGTTCTTTGGACAAAGGGCGAAACATCTGGCAACACCCTTAAACTTATAAAATTGCGAGCAGACTGCGACCAAGATACAATCCTTGCGACGGTTATTCCCAATGGGCCAACCTGCCACACAGGAAGCTGGACTTGTTTTGCGTCTGAAAGCA
>CAYJPS010000200.1:0-811 GCA_964372135.1 uncultured Treponemataceae bacterium
TTACACAGGGGATTGATGGGTGTCTGTGGTTATACACTCATGAGGAATGGAAGAACTTCTCCGCAAAGCTCATGGAACAAGCATCTCCGTTTAATACGGATTCTCGGCTTGTATTGCGTCGATTAATTGGTCCGGCTCAAGATGTTGAGTTTGATAAAAGCGGTAGGCTATCAATTCCGCAGTCGTTGCGTGACTACGCAGGGCTAACAAAAGAGTGTGTTATTATGGGGGTAAATAAGTACATGGAATTGTGGGATGTTAAGCGTTATGATGAATACATTGCCGAAACTGAAATGTCCTTTAGAAAAGCAGCTGAAGGCTTAAGCGGAATTTATTTATAGTGTAATGGTTATGAAAAAATCAAAATCAGAGCAAAAAGTGCGAATGGAAGATGATATTGTTCATACCCCTGTATTGTTAGAACCTACGTTAGAGTTTTTAGCTCCCTTGAAAAAGGATGATGATATTTTATTAATTGATTCAACATTAGGTGAGGGCGGTCATTCAAATGCTTTTCTAGAGCTCTTTCCTAATATGCGTGTTGTGGGTTTGGATGCAGATGAAAGCATTCAAAGAAAGGCTAAAAAACGTTTAAGTAGCTATGGTGATAGAATTACGTTTTATAATGGGTGGTTTAATGATTTTTATGCAAACTACCCAAGTTCAATTGATAAACCTGATAGAATATTATTTGATTTAGGAATTTCAGTTTATCATTATGAATGCTCAAACAGGGGTTTTTCATTTAGAGCTGATGAACTTTTGGATATGCGATTAGATTCCGGGAATTTTTCGGAAAGTGAATATTTTA
>CAYJPS010000200.1:821-3095 GCA_964372135.1 uncultured Treponemataceae bacterium
GTATACAGGGTTAAGTGCGCAAGAGCTTATTAACTCTGTAAATGAACATGACTTAGCAAATATTATTTTTCAGTACGCTGAAGAAAGATATAGTAGGAGAATAGCAAAGGCAATTGTTGAAAAAAGAAAACTGTCTGTTATACATACAGCGAAAGACTTGGCTGATTGTATTTATAATGCCGTTCCTGCAGAATATAGGCACGGAGCTATTCATCCTGCAACAAAAACATTTCAAGCAATTAGAATTGCAGTGAATGGAGAGCTTGAAAGGGTTGAGGCAGTTTTACAAGATGCATTCAAAGTATTGAAGGCTGGGGGAAGAATGGGGGTCATAACCTTTCATTCATTAGAAGACAGAATAGTAAAAAAGTATTTCCAATTCTTAGGTAAATACTGTACCTGCCCACCAGAACAACCGATATGTATATGTGGGGGAAAACAAAAAGCCAAGGTGCTTACAAAAAAGCCCATTGGTCCATCTAAAGATGAAGTAAATGAAAATGCACCATCAAGAAGTGCAAAACTTAGGGTAATTGAGAAAATATAGATTTTTCAAGGGGGAGTATGTGATGAATGAAAAAAAGCCGCTATTAAAGTCATTTTTAATGATATTAATGACTTTATTCATACCTGTCCTTTTTGTTTTTGAAGCGATTCAATCAAATAGATACACAATGCTTGATAACGAAGTGGACGTTTTAGAAGTACGTCAAAATGAAGCTATAGAAAGCAATAAGCACTTAATAACAGAACTAGGTTTTCTTTCTAGTTCGGCAAGAATAGAAAAAATCGCAACTGAAGAACTTGGCATGCACCAGGCTACAAGTGATGAAATAGTACGTGTAGAAATGAAACAAGGGGACTAGTACTTACGTGGAAGAGAAGGTATTACTAACAGTTAAAGAATTACTCATAGCTACTAAAGGCTCATTGTATTCAAATGAAACTGACTGTAATGGTGTTATTTCTGTTGTTACAGATAGCAGAAATGTAACTAAAGGCTCTCTTTTTGTTCCTCTAATCGGCGAAAAACAAGATGGACATATATATGTAGTAACTGCAGTTGAAAAAGGTGCTTCAGTTGTCATGGTGCAAAAAACATCACTAAAAACTTTTGCAACTGAGTATACAGAGATTTCAAAAAAGGTTGTTATAATTGAAGTTGAAAATACGTTAACAGCACTGCAAAATGCAGCAAAATTCTATGTTAAAAAGTTTCCAATGTTAAAAAAAATTGCAATTACTGGCTCAAATGGAAAAACAACCGCAAAGGAATGCGTTGGAGCTGTACTGGCACAAAAATATTCTGCAATTACAAATGTAGGGAATCTCAATTCTGAAACAGGGCTTCCTCTTTCAATGTTCACTATTACAGGTGAACACGAAGTTGGCATTTTTGAAATGGGAACAAATAGAAGGGGTGAGATAAAAGAAATTGCTGATGTATTTATTCCTGACGTTGCTATTATTACAAATATCGGAACTGCCCATATTGGTATTCTCGGCACACAACAAGCAATTGCTGAGGAAAAAAAAGAAATTTTTTCAAATTTTACATCATCCAGCACAGGTTATATCTATGAAGAAGAACTGTTTGCAGACTTCTTAAAAAAAGATGTTCAAGGTACAATTAGTACTTATGGTGAGCATTCAACTAATGGAATTGAGAATGTTGAATTGTGTGGTTTAGCTGGAAGTATAATTACTTATGATGGAAAAGAAATACACTTTCCACTTATAGGAAAACATAATGCGCAAAATGCAATTGCCGCAATAGCAATTGGAAAACATTTTGGTTTAGATTCGAGTGAAATAAAAAAAGGTTTAGAATCAATAAGACCATTATTTGGGCGAAGTGAAATTCTTGAAGGTGAACCTACCATAATTCAAGATTGTTACAATGGTAGCTTTGAATCAATGAATGCATCATTGGACTTTTTAATTAATCTTAAATGGAATGGTAAAAGAATTGCTTTTTTGGGGGACATGCTAGAACTGGGCAATCAAAGTGACGAGCTTCACACAAAAGTGATTAAAAGCGCAATAAACTCACCTATTGAAGTACTTGCCTTTGTTGGTGAAAACTTTTATAAGTCATATTCAAATTTAAAAAAAGTACATGATAAAACAGTATTTTGCATAAAGAATACTGATGATGAAAACATAAAAGAACTTTGTGATACTATTAAAGAAGTAATAAACACTAATGATATTATACTTCTTAAGGCTGCTCGAGGCATTAGATTGGAAAGAGCAACTTCAAACATAAAGAAC
>CAYJPS010000201.1:0-3085 GCA_964372135.1 uncultured Treponemataceae bacterium
CTTAAAGCGTCACCTTGGCACAACAGACTGCATAGAAGTAGAAAAGAGAATAGAAAACGGCGACGAGCAGGCTAAGAAAATCTATGACGCCATGGCTTACTGCGTTGCAAAGGACATCGGACGCATGTCCGCACCCCTTCGTTTTGATGTAGATGCTGTCGTCATCACCGGCGGTATAGCCTACTCTAAGCCTCTAACCGATCTCATCTGCGAGTACCTCGGCAGCTACACCAAGCTCGTCGTACTTCCCGGTGAGAACGAGATGGAAGCTCTTACTTTCGGTGCTCTGCGTATATTGCGCGGCGAAGAAGTTGCACAGGAATACTAAAAATTACTGGCGAAAAACAGGTTTTTCGCCAAAAAGGGGTTCTCGGCTTGCGAGCCTCGATAGGAATCTGTGGCGTGTACACGCCCCGCCACAGATGAAATTTAGCATTTTGCAAAAATCAGACCAGGTAGAGGTATGCGTTTTTTGACAAACATAACTGCCGCATCTTCGGGTGCGGCAGTTTTTAGTTTTACTTGCCATTTTCTTACAGAGCGTTTATACTGTTAAAAATATACTTAGGAGTGATTTTATGAAAAAAATTGTATTACTACTTGTTTTTGCGCTTTTGATTTCGTCCATGAGCATGTCAGTATTCGCCATAGACGACAAGAACGATACAGAGCCTGTAGACACAGCTACTTGGGTCACTGTTGACGGTATAATCGGCGGTCAAATTAAATTCGACAGTGAAAACGGTAAGATATTAGACGCCAACAAGAACATCACACAGGCGCACATTCCTTCGATGATTAACGGCGTTGAAGTCGTTTATATCGACAACAGTGCCTTTAGCGATAGTAATTCGCTGACGAGTCTTGTAGTACCCGGCACTGTGGAAAAAATAGTGCTCGGCACTTTTTCGCACTGCAATAATTTGGAGAGCGTCACCCTAGAGGAAGGTGTCAAGGAAATAGGTGTCAGCGCATTTTATGAAGCTAAGTCGCTCACCTCACTCAGCTTGCCCTCCACACTTGATGAGATAGACAACACCGCTTTCGGCTTGTGCACCTCGCTCAAATCCGTCATCATACCTGAGGGTGTTACAGAGGTCGGGAAGATGGTATTTTACGGAAGTAGCTCCATGCAGAGCGCTACCTTGCCGCTTAGCCTCACGGAGATCGGCAACGACATGTTCTGGCAATGCTCTAAGTTTGAGTCCGTGTACTACGGCGGCACGGCAGATGATTGGGCCGCTATAGACCTCGATAATGACAACAAGGAACTGCTGTCCGCCACGTTTTACGATCTTGATGGTACCGAGATGCTACCGACAAGTGCAGGCTCAAAGGGCGGTTGGATAAGTGTCGAAGGTATAGAGGGCGGCATGATTCTATTTGACGACAGTAACGGTAAGATCCTCGCAGTCGAGGAGGGGATAACTCAGGCGCACATTCCATCTGAGATTAACGGCGTTACAGTGACTTACATAGATAATAAGGCTTTCGCCTCCAGTGAGACGCTCACCAGTCTTATTGTCCCCGGTACTGTGAAGAAGATAGGTCTCGGCAGTTTCTCGCATTGTGAGGAGCTCAAAACTGTCACTTTGGAGGAGGGCGTTGAGGAACTCGGCGTCAGCGCCTTTTATAACTGTGAGGAGCTGACGGAGCTCTCATTACCGCAGAGCCTCAAGAGCATAGACAACACCGCTTTCGGCCTTAACTCTGCTTTGACGGAAGTCACTTTGCCCGAGGGTCTGGCTTCCCTCGGTAACATGACATTCTACGGCAGTGAGAACCTCAAAACAGCATATCTCCCCTCCACGCTCAATTATATGGGTGAGAAAATATTCTGGCAATGCCACGACTTCACAGATATAGTATATAACGGTCTTGAAGAAGACTGGAACGACATCCGCATATCCGCCATAAACGAGAAGCTATACGAGAGCACAGTTACACTTTCGGACGGCACTACGATAGAGCCCGAAGTATCGGATAAGGCTGATAGGCCCAGCGATTGGGCAAAGGAGGAGCTCGGTGAAGCGAGTGGTGTCGGTCTTGTCATTATCCTGCCCGGAATGCCACAGTATTCGGACGATATGACCCGTGAGCAGTTTGCGGAGATCGTCGTGAACATGGTTGAGATTTCCTTGGGTAGAGAACTCGATGTTGAGCCGAACAAGTTCACGGACACGAACAGCGAAGCTATAGCGAAGGCTTTCGGCATAGGTGTAGTCACCGGCATGACGGACACTGAGTTTAAGCCTGATGGTACAGTGACAAGAGAGCAGATAGCGGCTATGCTGTTTCGTGCCGCCGCCTATATAGTCGAGAACGGCGGCAACTCTTCTGTCATCGCAGACTATGCGGATCTCACTGCTTTCAGTGACAGTGACGAAGTTTCCGATTGGGCGAAAGAGAGTGTATCAGCGCTGACGGCGAGCGGTATAATGCAGGGTACGTCAAATAGCACGCTGTCACCCCAGTCACATACGACGCTCGAACAGGGTATATTGTTGGTTTACAGGCTATTTTTAGCGGCGTAAAGGATCATTCTACATAAATATATAACTTGACAGATACTTGTCCGACGGACTATTATTAAAATGTACATATTTATGTAAATATAATTAACAGGGGGTAATAAAATGAAGTATCAAATTACAGGCGGTTCTTTGCCCGTTCTACTCTGCCAGTTAGATCCGGGCGAGACGATGGTCAGTGAGTCGGGCGGTAGGACATGGGCGCGCGGCAACGTAGAGACAATCGCAACATCGGGCGGCGGAGCAAAGAAGATGCTCGGCAGGATGTTTAGCGGTGAGAGTCTTTTTATGACAAAGTATACAGCTCAGGGACCCAGTGAAGTTGCTTTTACTTCAAGTTTCCCCGGCTCTATAGTGCCCATGGAACTCGCTCCCGGCCAGTCTATAATCTGCCAGAAGAAGTCTTTCCTCTGCGCAACAGACGGTGTCGAACTCTCCATGTTCTTCAACAAGAAGATAGGTTCAGGTCTCTTTGGTGGCGAAGGCTTCATTATGCAGAAGGTTACAGGCCCGGGTGTTGTTTTTGTCGAGATGGACGGTCACGTCACGGAGTA
>CAYJPS010000202.1:0-3082 GCA_964372135.1 uncultured Treponemataceae bacterium
TGCTTCAGATAACCATTCATATGCTTTTCCACAGTTTAATTGACATCCATTATTTACGGCAAGTGCTGCACTTTCCGCTTCGTCATTTGTAATCTTATGATGTCTGTTTATGTCACTTATTGCACCACAGTCTGATACTACATATCCATCAAAGCCAAACTCACCATATAAGATATCTAGTAATAATGTTTTGCTTGCACAAGCCGGTTCTCCATTAACTCTATTATAAGCACCCATAACTGCAGATGGATCAGCATTATCAATACAATACTTAAACGCCCATAGATATGTTTCCCTCATATCTTTTTCACTCGCCTTTGCATCGAAACTGTGTCTTCCATGTTCTGGACCTGAGTGTACTGCATAGTGCTTTATAGTTGCATCCGTTTTTCTGTATTTTCCATTACCTTGTATTCCTTTTATAAAAGAAACTCCCATCCTTCCTGTTAAATAGGGGTCTTCTCCATATGTTTCGTGCCCACGACCCCAACGAGGATCTCTAAAGATATTAATATTAGGAGACCAACAGGTTAAGCCTTGATAAATGAGTGTATCACCAAATTGTTTGTATTCGTTATATTTTGCTCTTACTTCATCAGAAATAGCGGTTGCAACATTGAACATTAAATCTGTGTTAAAGCTTGCAGCCATGGCAATTGCCTGTGGGAAAACTGTAGCTGTTCCAGAGCGAGCAACTCCATGCAAGCATTCATTCCACCAGTTGTAAGCTGGAACTCCTAAGTGTTCTATTGCAGGTGAGTTATACTTCATTTGACTTAACTTTTCGTCGAGTGTCATTTTACTGACTAGTTCTTTTGCTCTTTCTTTGAATGTCATATTTTCCTTTTGGTTTAGCAACCGATTGCTTTATTATATTGGTTTTAATGGTTTTTGTCAAATAGAAACTGTATATTACTGTAAAAATTAATATATAATCTCAGAAAACTGTAAAATTTTGTATAAATACGCAAAAAACACCTTGACAAATAGGATTTATAGAAGTATTATAAAGCAATCGATTGCCTAGTATCGATTGTCTAATAAAAAATAATAGGAGAGAAAAAATGAAAAAAGTTTTACTACTTGCACTTGTTGCAACAGTATTGTTCTCAGCTTGTTCAAATCAAGAAGAAGCTCCAACGGAAAAAAAATTGGTAGTGTGGTCATTTACCGATGAATTACAAGGTTTAGCTGAAAAATACTATCAACCTGCACACTCAGATGTTGCACTAGAGTTTTCTATGACACCAACAGACCAATTTACAAACAAATTGGATCCGGTTTTAGCTTCAGGTCAAGGTACACCTGATGTATTTGCATTAGAAGATGCATTTGTTAGAAAATACATTGAATCAGGCTTGTTGCTCGATTTAACTGATGTATATGAAGAAGTAAAAGATAAAGTTGTTCCATACATGGTTGACGTTGCTACATATGACGACAAAGTATATGGGCTTGCATGGCAAGTTACACCTGGTGCTATGTTTTACAGAAGAAGTCTTGCAAAAGAATATCTTGGAACAGATGACCCTGAAGTAGTACAAGAATACTTTGCAAACTTTGATAAAACATTAGAAACAGCAGAATTATTAAAAACAGAATCAGATGGTGCTTGTGTACTAGCAGCTTCTGTAGGTGATATTCTTTACCCATTTAAGGGTGCAAGACAAGATCCATGGGTTGTTGATGGAAAATTGGTAATAGATACAGCAATGGAAGAATTTATGGATATGGCAAAAGTTCTTCGCGATGAAGGATATGAAGCACGTCATAATTCATGGAGTGAAGGTTGGTTTGCAGGTATGAAAGGCGACTTAAAAGATGAACAAGGAAATCCTGTAGAAGTATTTTCTTACTTCCTTCCTACATGGGGTCTTCACTATGTATTAAAAACTAATGCTCCTGACACATCAGGTGACTGGGCCATGATTCCAGGACCTGCACCATACCGATGGGGTGGAACTTGGATTGCTGCTTGGAAAGATACAAAACAAGCTAACGTTGCAAAAGAATTTATTAAATATCTTGCAACAGATGATACATACTTAGAATCATATGCTTTAGAATCAGGTGACGTTGTTTCAAACATTAACGTAACATCAAAAATTAAAGATGATTTCTCAGAACCATTCTTAGGTGGACAAAATCACTATGCTGCATTTGTTGAAATGGCAAATGACGTTGATGGAAAACTTACACAAGGTACAGACCAAGCAATTGAAATGATTTTTAATGAAGCAGTAACAGCATATCAAAATGGTGAAAAATCTAAAGAAGAAGCATTGGAAGATTTCAAATCTCAAGTTACTTCAACCCTAGGTATTGAATCATAGTATTTATTTGTTAATCGCGGTGCTAATTTTTAGTGTCGCGATTTTATTTTTATAGTCATTTTGGAGGAATATTGTGAAAAAACAAAGCGGAATTCAACAAAGAATTAATAACTATGGTTATCTTTTTGTTTTACCATTTATTCTCGTGTATGCGGCCTTTCATTTGTGGCCAACCCTATATACTTTTATTTTATCATTTAGTGATTTAAAAGGTTTACGATCTGACTTTTCAATCGTCGGATTTAAGAATTTTCAACGTCTTGTAACTGATGAATATTTTTGGGGTGCAGTAGGTAATACTTTTATTATGTGGGGAATGAACTTTCTTCCTCAGCTTGGAATTGCATTTTTATTTGCTATTTGGTTTTCGGATGTACGACTTAACTTAAAAGGAAAAGGTCTTTTTAGGGCGTTATTCTATATGCCAAATCTTTTAACTGCGGCTTCTGTTGCCATTTTATACCGAAGTCTTTTTGGTTTTCCCAATGGACCTGTTAATCAATTTTTAAATGGCGTTTTAAATATATGGTCAACGTCTGTAAACTCTGACGGTGAAGTTGTTCAATCTGCATTCAATTTTTTTCGAAGTGTTGGTGCTTCTCGTGGAATTGTATCCTTTATCCAATGGTGGCTATGGTGCGGACATACATTAATTATGCTTATGGCTGGAATTACTAGCATTTCCCCAACACTATATGAAGCTGCAGTTATTGACGGTGCAAATAGTAGACAAACAACACTTTTTGTTA
>CAYJPS010000203.1:0-3074 GCA_964372135.1 uncultured Treponemataceae bacterium
GAATGTTCGTAAACCCGAAAAGAAAAGTTTTATACATTGTGTTTTTTATAACAAAGTAAAAGATAACTTTTTGAAATGATTCATGATTTTCAAAAAGAAATCTGTTTTTCCTCCCCGTAGGGCATTTATTCTATTCATTTTTTCTTTAAATTTCAAGATAAATTTAATATTTAAATTAAATTCTGGGGTAAAGCTGGTATTATTATGTCTTGAACGAAGATTTTGTGTGTTTTCTTGAAAATAATTTTAGCCTGTTATAAAAGTTTGGAGCATACGCAAAAGCTAACAGGCCACAGTATAGATAATGAATATTTATAGGTATGGATTGTTATATCAAAATGTTGATAGTATTTTGCGGTAATATCGGGTTTTATGATTTCAAGTATGGGCAGAAACTTTATGTGTTCTTTATTTAGGAGCTTAGATTGAAGACTATTGGAGTTTTTTGAAAGGGAGTGGGGGAATAGTTTTTTCAAAATTTTCCCCCAAAAAACTCATAATATTTTTGAATGTTGCTTATGGAGCAACAACATCCGAAACATTCTTTTCGATTTCTTTGTATCTTTCGGCATAATTCTCGAAATATAGTTCAATCGCAGGATCGGGTGCGCCTTTTGAAATTGTCAAGGGGTAGGCGTATTCAAGCCTTAAAGTGCTATCGTTTTCACTGCCAACAGCAAAGGCTTTGCTCACCCACAAATCATTTTCTTCTTTTATTAAACTATAATATATTTTGTGGTTTGGAATGGCGTAATAATTTAACCAATTTGTACGTAAATCATCCTTTTCCTTTTGGGTGAAGGCCTCTTTTTTAGTGAACTCATAGTATTTTATAAGAACCATATCATCTTTTTGAAAAACAACTTCTCCCAAGGTAAAATGTCGTTGATCGACTCCGTCCGAAAAATGTGCTTTGTCTTGCTTTAAATACTCTATATACTGTGCATCTTGTTGTGCTTGATAATTAGTAATAACCGGAAAATTGGCTATCATACATTCTTGTACATTTTGCCAAATAGTATAGTTGTTTGAGTAGGATATTACACTGGGGAGTTTGAAAGTTTTTAGTAAATTTTGTTCAGAAAGAATATCAAAAGGTACAGTTTTGGTGCGTAGTCTTTCCGCTTCTTCGAATTTTCCTTGAGCAATTAATTTTGCAAGAGTTTTTTGTTGCTCCGTAAAGTCTTCTTCGTAAATGTTTGCGTTTTCCGTACGAATTTTAGTATCTTCGAAACGTCCAAGGATAGTCTGCGCTAATTTGTTAGCTCTCATCATTGCTATTCTCGCAGTTGATGCTTGTCCGAGTAGATAGTATTTATCATCTATATAGTTAAAGGCAAGGAAAGATTTTTGCCCGCTCGGTAAGGTTATTTCTGTGGTGATAATTCCTTCAAGGAAACGGATATTTTCGTCTGTGTAAGTGAGATTTTCCAATAGTTCAGGCGCAAAAGGTAAAAAGCCAACATCAGCTGTTCTGGATAAGTTAGCCAAGTTTCCACTAGTTATTTGGTTTGATACAAAGCCTTGCATGAAGTAACTAAATGTATCAATATTGACCCAAATACTTTGTCTACCACTTAAAATGTTGTCTGCTAAAAATTGGTTTTGACCAATAGCACTTCTGAAAACGTCATTGAACTTAGGTCGTTGGCCTAAATAATCATCAATACTACTCCAAAACTCACGGGGGACGCGAGAATTAAATAAGGCGACATCGTTGGTTTCTATGGCTGTGATAATGTCTGCAACAGCGTCTTCCGGATCTTCACCACCGGAGAAAAAAAACGTAGCAATAAATAAGCTGAGGCAAAGAATACATACAACAACTATTTTAGAAGAACGAATTATGTTGAAAAAATGCATGAGAATTCCTTTTTATGTTGGTAGTTTTTTAACAAAATAATTTACGGTATGAGAAAAAGCTGTCATTTATATAAAGTTTGGCAAGTTATAAAAATGAAGCTGTTGACCTCACCACGGCAAAACCTTCCCCCCTTTCTCTATCACAATCGTAATGTTATACAGGGGGGGAAGGTAATCACTAAGTCAGAATTCATATCAGGGTAGACAAGGAATTATTAGAAAGTCAAGCGAACGCCAAGAGCGATTTGATGCATATCGATGTTTTTGGCAGAAAGGGACACAAGGTCGTGTAATTTACTAACTTCGCTTTCTCCGTCACCGTACTGGGCGTAACGGTAACCAAGGTCGAAACTAATGCCGTCGGTAAGGTCAAAGGCTAAGCCCGTGCCCACATTCCAAGCAAAGTTTCCTTGAGTATTTTTATCAAGAAGAGTGGTTACGGTGTCTTTGGCTGTTCCTTCCATACCTACAAAGGCAATCCCCGCACCGGCGCTGACATAAGGGGTAAATTTTGTTTTATTTTCAAAATCATAATAAAGGTTGAGAAACAGAACAGAAAGGGAAACATCGCCGTTTAAATTATATTTTCCGGGGTTGGAACGGTCTTCAAAGTCACCGAACATGGTAAACTCAAGTTCTGCACGGAGGTTAAGATTTAAAAGATGGGAAAAATCATAACCAACAGCCAAAGCACCGCCGATAAGTTCGTCGTCAAGACTTGAACTGTCAAGCCTGTTGCCAAGGCTGTCTAAATGAGCATCAAAGGAAGCAAAGCCTGAAACCAATTTAGGGGCGATATAAATGCCAAGTTTAGCGTCTGCACTGGAAGCAAAGGGGGTGGAAAAACAGAGCATCATTACTAAAATGAAAAGCTTTTTCATGGGGATCTCCGTGTGTTAATGGTGATATAGGGCTGATACTTTGAGGCTATGCAAAAAGTATAAAGAATTTTACAGAGGTGTCAATGTAAATGAAGAGCAAAATCCGTCACTCCGATGACGCTCCACGTCCTTTCAATAATAGTGGGACGGTAACTTAAAAAAGTATACTTTTTATTCTATCATATTGTTAGATTTAAAGAGAATTGGAGTGACGGGATGATGCTCTCACAAAAAGCGTGGTTTTTGTTTCGCTCACACTGCGTGGCTCTGCATGTCCTATGCAGGATTTGTGTACAAAAGCCAGCTTTGTAATATTAAAGTTTTTTGGAA
>CAYJPS010000204.1:0-3056 GCA_964372135.1 uncultured Treponemataceae bacterium
TATGGTGACTAAGATTCTCTTAATGTTGCAGGTACTGCAGGTGGCTTATGGTTTGCTCTATCTTCATTATTGATTGAACCAGCTTACGGAAACCAAGGTTTTACATTCGTTTCATATCCAGGTTCAGCTAACGCTATTCAAGCTGTAGCAGGTGGTGTTGATGCTTCTATCGTTGTTGCTTCTGCAGGCGAAGTAAAAGATTACCTTGCTTCAGGACAATTCGTAGCTCTTGCTAATATGGATACAGGCGCTTATGGCGATGTTCCTGCTGTAACTGATTCACTTCCTGAATTAGCACCTTACTTCCCACTTCGCCAATGGTTAGGTTTCAAAGTTCCTGCAGATACACCAGCTGATGTAATTGATGCATTAACAGATGCTTTCGAAAATGTTATGAAAACAGACGAAATTAAAGAATTTGCAGCTCTTCAAGAAGCTGAAATTTTCGCTTTAACAGGTGAAGAAGCAAAAGCTATGGCTATTGGTTCAGAAAAATCATTAACTTGGGTACTTTATGACCTCGGTTTAACAATCTACAGCCCAGCTGATAGAGGAATTGAACGTCCATAAGTGCTGCGTGAAATTGGCATAACACATTTTGTTTTCTGTTCTTAAGAGCAGCGAATGAATGTCCCTTGCCAATTTTTGACAAATGAGTTTGGCAGAAAGTCAAACTCATTTGTTTTCAGTTTTATAACAAAGTAGGAGAAAATATGGATAAGAAAATTGTTAGAAGATTTGATCTTGTTACAAGTATTGTTCTTATAATTGGTTCAATTTGGTTTTTGTTTCAATGCAGAAATCTTTTTTTTAATCCTTTTGGGAAAAGAACAGTTTCACCAGAAGAAACGCAAGAACTTATCGAAACATGGTTTCAGTCTGCTGCACTTTTTCCAGCATTAGTTGGCGTGTTGCTTTTAGTTGCTGGTATAGCCTTATTAGTTATAGCGATAAAAGATGGGGCTCGATTTGATTTTATTACAATTGAAAATATTAAAAAATTAAAAAATAATAAAGAGTTCTGCACTTTTTTAATAGTTGCAGGATTATTAGCATTGTACATTTATGCTCTCATTCCATTTTGCAGAGCTTTTTTAAATATTATTCCGTATGTATTTCAAGGTTTTCCTTTTATGGTAGCGACATTTATATACATAGCATCTATGGCAATAATTTTTCAGCGGGAACGTACAAAGAAAAACATTATTATTTCGTTAGTAGTGGCATTTGTTGCCTCTTTGGTTATAGCATTCATGTTTAACAAGGGTGCTCTTATTCCATTACCATAAGGAGAAAAGTATGGATGCATTAATAAGTTTATTTCAACAATTATTTATTATATTAACTGACCCCACAACCATAATAATTCTCTTTGCCTCAACAACGCTCGGTGTTGTAATAGGTGCTCTTCCAGGCCTAACTGCAACAATGGGTATAGCCCTTTTAACAGGTTTAACCTATAAAATTGAGCCAACTCTAGCGTTTGCTGTTCTTATGGGTATTTATGTAGGTGGTATTTACGGTGGATCAATGTCTGCTATCTTATTAAATATACCAGGTACTGCATCTGCTGCAGCAACTGCACTTGAAGGAAATATTTTTGCAAAAAACGGTAGGGCGGAAATTGCAATTAAAGTAACTCGAGCTGCATCGGTAATTGGTACTTTTATTGGTGTTTTAGCACTTACTTTAATTGCAAAACCAATGACAGAAATTGCCTTAAGCTTTGCTTCTGCAGAATACTTTCTGCTAGCAATATTTGGTATATTAATGTGCGGTTCAATTGTAAAGGCAGATATTACTTTGAAAGGCTGGATTGCTGGTTTAATTGGTCTTTTGGTAACCTGTGTAGGGTTAGATCAGATTTTAAGTGCACCAAGGTTTTGGTATGGAAATATGAATCTACTTGGTGGTATTCAAATGATTCCTGCAATGATTGGTTTTTATGCTATACCTGAAGTTATAAAAGCTTTGGCAAAAAATGACCAAAAATTAGAAGTTAGAAATATTAAAGAATCTAAGCATGAAAAAGCAAATTCTTTTAAAATTGCATTTAAGAACCTAGGAGCAATTATCAAAGCATCACTTGTTGGTGTTGGTGTTGGAGCTCTTCCCGGAGTTGGTGAAGATGTTGCAGCATGGATTGCTTATGATACGGTGAAAAAGGGTAGTAAACAAAAAGATAAGTATGGAAGTGGTGAATGCTACGAAGCAATTATTTCGCCTGAAGTTGGAAATAATGCCGCTATCGGAGGGGCTACAATTCCATTATTAACCCTAGCTGTTCCTGGATCCCCACCAGCTGCTATTTTGCTCGGTGCTTTCATGGTTCATAACATTCAGCCAGGTCCAATGTTAATGGAAACACAACCAACATTTATTTTCCAAATAGCGGCGCTCATTTTTGCAGCTACTATTGCACTTTGGGTTGTAGGTATGATTATTGCACGTCCAATGACGGCTATTTTAAAAGTACCTAATCAATACCTTATGCCAATTGTTGCTGTACTATCAGTAGTTGGTGCTTATGCATTGTCTCTTAATACATTTGACATTACCGTTGTATTCATTTTTGGTATCTTAGGCTATGCATTGGATAAAATGAAGTATGCTGCAGCTCCAATGGTGCTTGGTATTATTCTAGGACCAATGATTGATTCAAACTTCCGCCGTGCACTTATTGCAAGCCGAGGGGACGTTTCAGTATTTTTTAGTCAAAGTTGGATTACAGTATTATTTTGTATTTTAATTGTATTGGTGTTAATTAAAAATTTTTTCCCAAAATTAGTTCTTAATCCAATTCCATACATTATTAATAATATTAAAAAAAATAAATAAAAAATAGGCACCTTGTTTAAGAGGTGCAACATGGAGAGCAATATGAAAAAACTATTTTTAATTAACACTATTACAAACTTCAAAGATATTATCTTTGATTTACATGCAGTACCTTTTCAAAAAGAAAACCCAGATATTGAAATTTTTAATATTATGGATGATACTTTATTAAAAGAAACGGTTGCAAACGGTGGGATTACTTCTTCAGTAATGAGAAG
>CAYJPS010000205.1:0-3051 GCA_964372135.1 uncultured Treponemataceae bacterium
CTACCTCAGCGCCTACTACCACGACAACAACTGCGACAGCGACAGCAAGCACTCCTGATGTAGATATTGAAACAAGTAGCCAAAGCACAGCAAGCACAAGCACCTCAGGAAGTTCAGCGCCTCCATCTATCGATATTGTCGTGTAGTAACAGTCTTAATATATCTAAATAAAAAGTGTACAAAAAAGCTCTTACATTGTAAGAGCTTTTTTGTTTATATAATCGGTTCAGACATGCCGGCTTCTTTCATCAGAGCCATCTGCTTTGCATAAATCTGGTTAGGATAATCCGATGCTAAATGAAAATAGAGATAGTAAAGATAAACTATGGGCATTGAAACAAACATTGAGTTGCCGATAAATTCGCTTGGGTCACTGATAAAAAACATTGAACCTATTGCTGTAATAAAAATATAGAAGAGAACAAGACCAACCAAAAATGTCATGGCTTTTTGTATCTGAACTCCAAATTTTGGCGTATATACATCACTTAAAGAAGCAAATTGTGCGTCTCCGTCTGTGTATGCAAAAAGATAAACCCCTTACTGAGCACTACAGTGGAGAATATTAAGCGAAGCTTTGAAGGTGACGGTGCCTTACATGGTGTAGATGCTATTTTGCAAGACTTAGAACATGAACACTGTTTCTCTATAGTAAATTCAAGATGCGAACGTTTCCATGATCGAACCAATACGAAAGATATTGAAGATAAAAAAGAGCAACTTACAAAAAAATTTAATGAGCTAGTTTTAAAAGATACCGAGTCTGCACTGCAAGTACAGTTGAAGGGCGTAAACTATGGTAACCGTATTACTGTACAAGCGTCTTCAGTTAGTAATCTATCTGCCTCAAGTATCTCTAAAGTGAATACCTTTGGAGAGGTGGGAAATAAAATCCTTCTGCTATTTGTCTTAGCAAAGGACGAACAAGAACAGTTGGCTATTCCCGGAAAAATAAAGAATCTGGTCGACCAATTTAAAGACCATAGAATGCTTTTTATAAGTATTCCGGAAGTAAATTTTTGCCGTGATAGTGCTAATGCTTGGGATATTTTTATCGAAAATAATGCACGATTAGCCCTAACAAATGATGGGGCAAGTAAAAAACTTTTTGAAACACAAATAGCAACAGCCAAAGATGAATGGAATTCCCAAATTAAGGCCGCAAACAAACTTGTTATTTATAAGCCTAATATGTATGGAGATCCTTATGTCGAAGATGTTACATGGGGGCAGTTGAAAAAAGATTGGCTTATTGAGTATGCAAAGCAAAACTTTGCGTGCTATACTGATGATCTTGGTGGTTTTAATACAACAGCGTTCGGAGTACCCAGTGGTCTACAAAGTTGGGCTATGGCAGGTATTGAGTTTGATAGTTTTTCGAAACCGGGTGCTTATCAATCAGTTATAACATCTTGGAAGCGTTTTGGCATCACAAATGATGATGATTGGTTTGAGCAAAACCCCCATCATGCTTTAACAACAATCAAAGATTATTGTAAAAAACGCTTAGATAATACCGTTAGATAATACCGTCGGTGTAGGTTCAACATGTTCAGTACGTAAAATTTATATTGATTTACAACGCCCGCCCTATGGTTTACTTACAGTTTCCCATTCAGCGTTTGTTCTTGGTTTTGTGTTGAAATCTTGGCTTCGCGGAAAACGCAAGCTTCAATGGACTGACGGAATTACCAGTAAGGCTTTAGATGCTACAACGTTAGCAGAGCAAAATATGTTACACCACAAATTTTTGAAGAGGCTTTTTGTTTGTATGTAGATACAACATTACCCCAGTTAAAAAATCTGGCAATGCAAATTGAAGATAATCATTTTGGGTATTATGAAGAAATAAAAAATCGTTTTGTAAAAACAAGTGGTTGGCTTTGGAAGCAAGCGGATACATCTGCGGTACTTGATGAAGTATATAAAATGATGCTTTGCATTCTTCGAATCCGAGAATTTTCCAGAAAAACTGGTTACATGAGCTTTGAACAAATTTATGAATATTTACGGAAAAAAGTACGAACCGAAAATAAAGTGTCTTTGGAGTTATTACTTGATCATTACCCCTCGCTGAAAACTTTCTTGGAACTAGTAGTAGATTCGACAATCAGTACTTCTAAAATAGGCTTATTAGGAGATTTACTTGCTCAGCAAAACAAAGTAATTGAAAGCGTGTTTTTTGATGATACTCGAGAAGTACAGCTCGCAATAATGAAAGATGTTTTTGGAAAAAAATGGCCTGACAATATAACTGAGGCTCACTCATTATACGATAGCTTTCACGAAAATGCATCAATGTATGACAGACAAAGATTCCAAGAACTAGGCCAAAAAATAATTGATGACTTCATGCAAAAAAGTGTGTCTTTAAAACTATTATCTTTATGGCAACAACGGACAAACTCGGATTCACCAACAGAATGGAGCCAATTAAATAAATTACCTGTCGAGTGTTTTCTTAATGTTGAAGATATAAGAAGTGTGACAGACATCATATTAAATCCACACT
This sequence comes from uncultured Treponemataceae bacterium, assembly GCA_964372135.1. GTDB lineage: Bacteria > Spirochaetota > Spirochaetia > Treponematales > Treponemataceae > CAYJFX01. The sequence goes on from CAYJPS010000205.1 coordinate 2,513, forward strand.
CAGTCGCAACAGAACGTTTACATGAGGTGTATACGACTTTAGAAGATTCAAACGCTTTTTTAGATATTTCAACTGCCGGCAGTAATTTTTTATCCAGAGTATTACCTAGAAGGTACTTAAGCATTGGTTTTACAGTCGAAGATGTAAGTTTGTGGCTTAGTAATGAACTTGATTCTGACCCAAATCGATGGCTAGCTAATATTAAAATAAATGAAACCGTAGAAAAACGTATCAAACAAAAGTATGATACGTTGATAAGAAGTAAGGCTGAAGATAAATTATGTAATATGAGCGATGCAGAATCTAAGAAATTATTGTTTGAACTTATTAGAAAAATTCCAGACGTTGGACTTGCAATAATGGAGTAGACAATGCAATTTAATACCTATATTGATTATATCAACAACCCAGACGCATTGAAAAAATGTCGTATTATAACATTTGAAAACTATAATGATTTAATCAGGTTACAGCTGTTTTACAAGCAAAGCATGAGCGCTGTAGAAATCCGCGTCAGTGACTGTTGCTCTGACAATATT
>CAYJPS010000206.1:0-3046 GCA_964372135.1 uncultured Treponemataceae bacterium
AAAGGGCGAAATACTTCTGTTTCCAAATATCTTTTAACAAGAGGAAGTTGGGTAATTTGTGCAAACTTTATTGTTGCTTTACCGGCTCCTCTTCTTTTTCCCCCCTTTCTTATCTTGGGTGTTCTTTGGGCTATTGGCTTATCCATGATTATCATGGGGGGATTAGTACATTTGCCCAAATCAATCTTATGGATTTTAGGGATAGTTTGTGTGTCTTTGAGCAGCGTGTTTGCGGGAATTGATTTTTCAAATATGTTTTTGTACGAATTTTGTACTATTGCTTTTCAAGAAAAACAACTTGTATTTTCATCAGGCGCTACAGTTTATATTACATATCCCTTTGTACCATGGCTAGGGCTTATGTTGCTTGGTTACTTATCCGGTGATATTTTTCTAAAAAAAGACCGTTTTAAGGTATTTCTCTTAGTAGGACTAGCTTTGTTGACTGCTTTTACTTTCTTACGTTATTTTAATTTTTATGGTGACTCAGAATCATGGTTTTACTATCCTGTCGTGTGGCAAACTATAGCATCTTTTTTGAATACGACTAAATATCCGCCGTCATTACTTTTTGTGCTATTTAACATTGGAGTGCTCTTTGTAGCCTTAGCTGTTGTGGAAAGATTTAAATTAAAGTCTAAACTACTCATAACGTTAGGTTCTACGCCTATGCTTTTTTATATAACACATTTTTGGGCTACTCGGGCTATGGGAATAGTGGTCGAAAAATATTCCGGGCCTTTTGATATTACTATTAAATCATTGTTACTCACGCCAACCGGAGTTATAGCTTCCAGTATATTACTTGTACTTATACTGTATCCTGTCTGTTGGTTTTGGAAATATCGAACTATGCCATGGAGCGCTAAGGCTTAGTTTTTTTAGTTGATGCTAACCTTGTGTATATTTTATGATAATAGTGAAACAATTTTAAATCGAGGGAAAAAATGCGCGCATTGAATATAATAGGAAACTATCTAAAAAAACAATCTCTTTCCTACCAATTAAAACAAGAAGTTCCTTCTCCTTCCTTGTGGGCTCTTGACAGTAATGAGAAAGGTGAATTGACTGTCAATGGTCACTCTTGTGTGAAATTGGCAAATCAATACGAAACTCCCTTGCTGGTTGTTAATACCGAGGGTTTGCGTAAACATGTATCAACTATCCAACAAATTATGGATGACTTGTTTGAAAAGTCTATGATAACGTATTCATATAAAACAAATTGCATACCGGGAATTTTGAAGATTTTACATGACATGGGGATTGGTGCAGAGCTTATTTCTGATTATGAGCGGTGGTTAGCCCAAAGCTTGGGGGTGCCCGGAGAAAAAACAATATACAATGGAGTTGACAAATCGCACAAAGGAATAGCACAAGCGGTAGCACATGGAATTCTAATAAATATTGATAATGTTGAAGAAGTGCATACTATTTTACAAGAAAGCAAAAAACAAAATAAAAAAGCAAGAGTCGGTATTAGGCTTGGTATGTCACAAGACACCCAACTTGGTGTCTTTCTTGGCAGTATTGATATGGAAAACGTTTTACAGCTATTGTTAAATAATGCAGACTGCTTTGATGTTTGCGGATTACATTTTAACACTATGAGTAACGCTAAAACTAATAATTATCATCTTGTTTGTGTTGAAAAGGCATTGAAGTTTATGAAAATGCTTAAAGAAGATTACAAGATTAATATCAGTATTTTAGATATTGGCGGCGGGATGGGGGTGCCAACCAGTAAAAATATGAGCAGTAAAGAATACGGCTTATATCGTTTATTCGGAATTTTACCTAAAAGCGCATATAATGAACCATATCAAGGAATGAGAGAGTATTTTACGGGAATTTCAAAAAAATTAAACTCACTTTGTGCCGAGTTTCAGTTGCCTGTGCCCATGATAGTTATTGAACCCGGTAGAATGCTTACAAGCCAATGGGAACTTATGCTTATTCGAGTGCAATCGATAAAGAATCCTCCTGAAAAGCCAAAATATGCCATCACCGATGGCGGAAGGCTTTCACATGCCTATCCTTGTGATTTTGAACTCCATGAAGCTATACTTGCGAGTGATGTTAGCCGAAACCTAAGCCGTGAATACACTGTTACAGGAAGAGTGTGTACTCGTTCAGACTGGCTTTATAGAGGTAAAGTTTTTCCTGAACTTGTTGTAAATGATATACTGGCGATTATGGATGCCGGGGCATATTTTTCTTCCTATGCAATGAATTTTGCTTTTCCAAGAGCGGCTATTATTGCTGTGGATAAAGAGGTAAAAATTTTGCGAAAACGAGAAACGTATGAGCACTTGGTAGGAATGGATGATGTGGAATTTATTAAAGTTGACGAATAAAAATAAGTCTAAATTGGAAAAAGAGGTCGAAATGTGTAATGTGCTTATAACATCGGGGGACTCACGTGTAGCTTATGTAATGAGTAAAGCTATTTCCAAGCTTGGATATTCTGTTTACATAGGTGATATTAGTAAAAACTCGATGGCAACAGTTTCACGCCATGCTACTGCCTCTATGGTTTATACCTCACATAGAAAAAATAAAGAGCTCTTTATCAGTGATTTAGAAAAGTATATAAGTGAACAAAACATCCAGATTCTTATGCCATCACTTGATGAAGCGTATGTGTTGGCTGAATATATCGATAGACTCAAAGAAAGTGTGAAAATTGTATTACCATCAATCGAAAAAATAAGACTTGTACATGATAAATATCTTGCAACAAACTTGTGTACAGAGTTAGGTATTGCAGTACCAAAAACTTGGGAAGCATCTGAACTTATTAAAAGCCATGAACTTCTTGAAAGCTTACCTTACCCGGTCATCATTAAACCTAAAAGGGGTAAAGGAGGCTGGGCAACGGAAAAATGTGTTGATATAGAAGCGCTCAAAAAGCTATTAAACGAAACAGAAAATACTGATGAATTTATTGTTCAACAGTTTATTGAAGGCAAAGTTGTTGCAACATGTGCTATATATAACCAAGGAAAATGTGTTGCAATCGATTCCTATATCGCAACCGCCGTGT
>CAYJPS010000207.1:0-3038 GCA_964372135.1 uncultured Treponemataceae bacterium
CGTTACGTATATAGGCAAAACTCACCAGAATACAATCATCATATTGAAAAATATGGTCCATTAAATAAATTTGGTTATAAAGATTTTATCCCAATGTTTGAAGCTAAAAATTTTAATGCCATAGAATGGGCCAATTTATTTGAAGAAGCAGGGGCAAAGTTTGTAATGCCTGTTGCGGAGCATCATGACGGTTTTCAAATGTATGCAAGTGAATTATCCAAATGGAACTCGTTAGAAATGGGGCCAAAAGTTGATGTACTAGGAGAAATAAAAAGTGCTGTAGAAGCAAAAGGAATGAAAATTTGTGCATCTAGTCACAGAGCAGAGCACTGGTGGTTTTTATGTCACGGTAAAGAGTTTGATTCAGATGTAAATGATCCCGAGTATGCAGACTTTTATGGACCTGCAGTTGGTCCCATGTATGATGCAAATTTTATTTACGATAATTCCCCAAATCAAGAATATCTCGAAGACTGGCTGGTACGAACATGTGAAATTGTCGACAAATATCAGCCAAAAATTGTATTTTTTGATTGGTGGATTCAAAATATTGCCTTTAAACCGTATCTTAAAAAGTTTGCAGCATATTATTATAATCGTTCAATAGAATGGGGTTTTGATGTTGCAATTAATGCAAAGTTTGATGCTTATGCTCATGGTTCAGTAGTTAAAGATATTGAAAGAGGGCAACTTTCTGATATTTCACACGAGTTTTGGCAAAACGACACATCTGTTGCAAAAAATTCATGGTGCTATACTGAAGGTAATGAGTATAAAACAGCGCGTTCTATTGTCTGTGATTTAATTGATGTTGTATCAAAAAATGGTGCACTGCTTTTAAATATTGGACCGAAATCGGACGGTACAATTCCTGAAGAGGATAAAATGTTATTAAAAGCAGTAGGCTCATGGCTCAAAGTAAATGGTGAAGCAATATACAATACTGTTCCATGGAAAGTATTTGGTGAAGGACCAACAGAGGTACCTGAAGGACACTTTACCGATACTGCTCGCGCCGACTTTACCGATAAAGATATTAGATATACTGCAAGCGCAGGTGTTGTGTATGCTCATGTTATGAAATGGCCTGAAGATGGAAAAGTTCACTTAAAAGCAGTTGGTAAAGCTTCTGGTAAACTTAAAACAGCTATAAAGTCTATAGAAATTCTTGGGTACAATGTAAAACCTTTGTATGAAAGCCGAGATGCAATAGAAATTTCTGCAAAAATTAAAGCAGATGATATGCCAGTTGTAGTAAAAATAGAAATACTTTAGAATAGGTAAAAAGTCCCTTATATGGTAAGGGACTTTTATTATGTCGTGTGGGAGTTTAAAAATGAGCACAAAACCAAATGTACTTTTTATTATGTCAGATGATCATGCTTCAAACGCAATTAGTTGTTATGGTTCAATTTTAAGCAAGGTTTTTAATACTCCCTCTCTAGACAGCATAGCAGCAAATGGAATACGGTTTCAAAATTTTTTTAGCACAAACCCAATTTGTACACCAGCTAGAGCAACAATTATGACAGGTCAATATGGTCACAAAAATGGAGTAAGAACATTGAGTGATGTGTATGATTGTGAAAACGCATTAAATCTTGCAAAAATACTTTCAGAAAATGGCTATAATACATCACTGTTTGGAAAGTGGCATCTTCATTCAACGCCAGTGGGTTTTGATGAATATAAAATATTAAGCGGTGAACATGGTCAAGGAACATATCAAAATCCAGAGTTTGAAGAAAAAGATGGTGGTATTAAAAACTATACTGGATATGTAACAGATATTATAACTAGCATGACAGTGTCGCACCTAAAAAAAATATCAAAGAATGAAAAACCGTTTTTTATGATGTGTCATCACAAGGCACCTCACGATTTCTGGGAATATGCCGAGCGTCATGAGCACTTGTTTGACGGTGTTGACATACCTGTACCCGAGAGTCTTTTTGAAGATAAATCGCATAGAAGTGAGGCTTCTCGCGAGTTTGGAAGTTCTGTTACTCCACGCTCAAAAATACGCAGTCTCTATGAAGATTTTAGTCAAAAAGACTATGTAACAGGTTCTCTTAAGGTTTCAGACGACGCCTCATTTGAAGAAAAGGGACTTGCAGCGTATCAAAAATATCTTAAAGATTATTTAAGAACCGTAGCAGGTATTGACGACAGCGTGGGTACAATACTTGAAACTCTAAAACATTTGAATATACTTGATAACACAATTGTAATATATACTTCAGATCAGGGTATGTATTTAGGTGAACATGATTATCAAGACAAACGTTGGTGCTTTGAAGAAGCATTAAAAGTTCCGTTTCTTATGATGTATCCTAAAAAACTACCTAAAAATTCTGTAAATGAAAATATTATTTCAAATATTGATATTGCACCTACAATTTTAGATTTTTGCGGGATAGAAGCTCCAAGTGCAATGCAAGGAATTTCTCAAAAGTCAGTAATTCAACATGAAAAGTGCGAAGACCTCATTGATTGCATTTATTTTCGCTACTGGATGCACTTAGCGCACCGTCATCACAATCCTGCACATTTAGGCATACGTACAAAAGACTATAAACTGATATATTTTTATGGGCATCCTTTAGACGCAAATGGTGCTGAAAATACCATCACTCCACAAGGTTTTGAACTGTACGATATGAAAAAAGATCCTCTTGAGCTTAATAACCTTTATGAAAAAGAAGAATTCCTAGAGGTGCGAAACATAATGCTGGAAAAGCTGCGAAGTATTAAGCAAAAATATGAAGATTTTGATGAGGGTTTTTCTGATATAATTGACTTTTAATTACTAGAAATGTCTAATTGAAAACATCTACTTTCTTTGTTCTTTACGGATTAGGCAGATTTTGCTGTCATAATACTTTTAAGCAACTATTTATATTAAAAAATTATGTAGCTTTAATTAATTATTACAAGATTTTTTTTGTTATATTTTGAGTTTTTAAAGATGCCCAATTACACCTTTTCATTGCGCTCATAAAAAATACCATTTTCAAAACCCTGTATTCTTTTATCAA
>CAYJPS010000208.1:0-2967 GCA_964372135.1 uncultured Treponemataceae bacterium
TGTTTGAAAAAAGTGAAGACTTAATTTCGCTTTGGGTTGCCGATATGGATTTTGAAACAGCCCCTGAAATTGTTGAAGCATTAAAAGCAAGATGTGAGCATGGTATTTTTGGCTACTCTATGGCAGACAAAGAATACTTTGATGCAGTATATGGATGGTATAAAAATCGCTTTAACTATGAAATAAAAGAAGAATGGCTTGTTACAAGTCCTGGAATTGTATTTGCCCTCAATAACATCATTAGAGCACTTACGAATGAAGGAGATAGCATACTTATTCAACGTCCCGTGTACTACCCTTTTTCAAATGCCATAAATCAAAACAATAGAAAACTTATAAACGCACCTCTAACCTATAAAAACAATACATACTCAATTGATTTTACAGAATTTGAAAAACAAATTGTAGACAACAAGGTAAAAATGTTTATTTTATGTAGCCCTCATAATCCTGTAAGCCGTGTTTGGACAAAGGATGAACTTACTGCTATGGGAGACATTTGTGTACAACATGGTGTTATTGTTGTAGCAGACGAAATCCACTCTGACTTTGTACACAAGGGCAAACATGTAATGTTCCCTGCAATAAAAAAAGAATTTGAAGATATTTGTATTACCTGTACATCCCCAAGTAAAACATTTAACCTTGCAGGCCTTCAGATATCGAACCTTTTTATTGCAAACAACGAAATGAAAGAAAAGGTAGAAAATGCTTTTACTACCTCAGGATATGGAGAGCCAAATATTTTTGGTCTCACTGCAGTAAAAGCTGCCTATACCAAGGGCGAATCTTGGATGGAAGCAATGCTTACCTATGTTAGAGGCAACATTGAAAAAATGAGAGAGTATTTGGCTGCAAACTTACCAAAAGTCGTTATGGTAGAAACAGAAGGGACATACCTTGTATGGCTCGACTTTTCTGCATATGAATATAGTGAAGAAGAGCTAGAAAACATAGTTCAAAATAAGGCTAAGCTCTGGCTCGATGGCGGAACCATGTTTGGCCCAGAGGGCTTAGGTTTCCAGCGAGTGAATATGACAAGTTCTTGGAGTGTTTTAGAAAAGGCGCTAGATAATTTGAAGGCAGCTTTGTAGTAAATCCTAATGCAATGCATAAAAAAGCCAACAAGTAATAATACTCATTGGCTTTACTAAACTAACATTAGTCATCGTATCTATAAAAACAGTCAGCTAAATCTACGAAACTTCCAGCAATGGGATACAGTCGTTCACAGACTGTTTCACTTTCATTATACTCACCAATAAAGTCCTCTACACCTTTAGAAGTTGTAATTTCAACTCTATAGCCGTAGATGCCCCCTGCACCTTCTTTCGTAGTATCTACAGACAAGCCAGTTATAGCAAGTTTTTCACTACTTAGTATAGTATCTTTAGTGTCGTTTAATGTATTAATAGTAAATGTTGTTTCGGTTATTACATATTCTTCCGTGTCTTGACGGTATGTACCATAAACACCTTCTTGTAATCTTAATCCCATCAAAAAAAAGTCACAACCAGTAAATACTAATGTTGTAACAATAACCAACAACAGTAAACCTAATTTTTTCATACACACTCCTATTACACCTTTTTTGGCAATCGGCCAAATTGGTAAAAATAATATATTATTCATAATACTACCCCTACCTCTGAAAAATGTCAAGTGTAGCTGAACAATCTAAGTAAAATACATAGAGAGCTTATCAAGTGCTTTTAGGAATTATGCTTCACTTCCATAACTCTTTGTGCAGATACTGCAAGTAGTTTTTCAAGACTCTGCCCTTCTCTCGGAAATGATGCATGCGCAACAGCAACCGATAAGCGTATATCTACATCGTTTACAACAAGGGGCTTAGAAAAAGCATGGTCTAAGCGATGCTTTATACTGTGAAGAATATCTTCTGAAAAGTCCCCTGTAATCGTTACAACAAAATCGTCCCCATCTAAGCGTACTGTAATGGCATCTCTAACATACGAGTTAAGATGTTTTACAAAAGCTTTAAGTACATCGTCGCCAGTGTGCCTGCCGTACTTTTCGTTTATTGCATTAAAGTTGTTTATATCTGCATAAAACATGGCAAAAGGTGCATTGTTATCGAGTTTTCTTGCATTAAAAAACCTGCTTAGGCGTTTCCTGTTAAAAGCCCCTGTAAGAGAATCTTTATAGGTAATATCATATAAAATTTCTCTACTCTTTTTTTCACTTTGAGACGGAGCAATAATTGCAAAACCAATTCCTTGTACTGCAAAAAAGAAAAGTAGCACAGTGGTAATACTGAACAATGTTCTGCCACCCATATCAATAGAAATTTTCCAATCCTGTCCATCAATTTCTACTTCTCTGTGAACAGAAAACTTTGAACCAAAATTTTCAGACTGCGCAACAACTGTTTCTTGTGAATCGCTAAGTTCTGACAGTTGATATTCGAGTCCAAAGTCTGTTATAGAAATTTTTTGTGCTTCTACAAAAGAAGAAGACTCTATAAACTGCTCTTGAATTGTATTTATTGTAGCATTAAGCCTTTTTGCATTAAGGTTAAACATAAAAAAAAGAAATGTTACGGTAAGTATAATACTGATAGTAAGAGAGACAGCCATGCCCTTTGCTGAAAATTTCATTTAAGACCTCCAAATAATGGCAGAGTAAATACTACTACATACAAGTATAAAGGCAAAAATTGGAATTGTAAAGTCCTATTGAAAACAATCAAAAAATTCAGTATAATGCAGAGCATGAGTAACAATACTGAAAACAAGGCCCCTTTAGTACACTGGGCTGATCAAACTGCTGAAAAAATTATCCGTGAACGCGGAGACCTTGACGTTTACACCTGTGCGTCGGGCATTACCCCATCGGGAACCGTTCACATTGGAAACTTTAGAGAAATTATATCTGTTGAGCTTGTTGTGCGCGCCCTTAAAAGCCGTGGGAAAAACGTGCGCTTTATTTATTCATGGGACGACTACG
>CAYJPS010000209.1:0-2964 GCA_964372135.1 uncultured Treponemataceae bacterium
AGGATTGGTTCCCATGAAGCTGACCAATAGTCGTTTGCAACTACAGGTTTTGCAAGTAGGTCAGATTTTGATGGAAGCATTCCGTTTGTGTCAAAGTATGAAAGAGCAACTTCTTCTGAAATTATGTGTTCAATGAATTCTTTTGCCATTTCTTTATTGTTAGATCTATCGATAACTGCTAAAACGTGTCCCCAGCTAACTGCTTTTGGTGAGTCACTTGCTTTAACAACAGGGCGGGCAATTGGTTTTGCATATACTTCAATGTCACCGAATGCTTCATTTGTAATTGCACCTTTTGCTAAAAGAGCATCATCATAGAAAGCAACTCTACCTTCTTTGTATAGAGTTCTAGCGTCTCCACGTCCCATTGCTTCTTGGATATACCCTGCATCGTACATTGATTTAAACCATTCTAATGCTTCAATAGTGTTTGCATCTGTCATGTTAGGAGTTCCGTTAGCAAAAACGCTTCCGCCAAATGTCCAAATCCATGCCATAAAGTCTGGTGCGACAGTACCTGCATCTTTAGTCATTGCTGCATAAGGGATAATATCATTACCTTGGTTAGAGTCAGTATTTTGTGGGTGATTGTTAAGAACCATTTCACATGCTCTTTCAAAATCTGCGATAGTTACGATATCGAAATTTACGCCTGATTCAGCTAAAATTTTTGGATTTGAAATCATTCCGATAGGTGCAATTGTCCAAGGAACAGCATATTGTACGCCGTCAAATTGCCCTACAGATACTGAACCTGCTGGGAATTGATTAAAGAACGAACTACCAAAAAGATCATCCAAGTTAGCTAAAACACCAGCTTCAGCTAATACTGGAAGCATACGAATATCTAATTGAACTACATCGTATTGTTCTGAACCTTGTGCTCGTAAAAGAGCTTGTGTTGTTGTGTCGCCCCATGGCCAGTTAATTTGTGTTACTTGTCCTGCTTCTCCAGCATCTTCGTTCCATGTAGAAATCATCATTTCAAATGCTTCTTTAGAACCTTCTTCTGCACCAGACCAGTTTGACCATACGAGACCATTTGCTTCTGGGCTTCCGCCTGCAAATACCATTGCCATTGAAACCATTGCAATTACTGCGATTGATACCAATTTTTTCATTTTCTTCTCCTTTGAGAACGTTCGATTTTATTATTCGTTCTCTTTTTGTTACCAAATTTTTATTTCAAAAACCTCTGCGTGATCTTCACCGTAGGTTTCTTTGAAATCAATAATAATTTTTTCGGCTTGTACCGAATCAAAGTCAATTTTTACCATTCTTTGATAATTGTTGTCTATACTTGCTACAAGAGTTTTAGAATTTTCACTAAGTGCATACACGTCAAACTTTTTTACAAGAGTGGGGCTAATTCCATTTCTAAACTCAATTAAGTGGTGAGGAGAAACTATTTCTACCCTTGAACTTAAAAGGTCGGTAGAAAGGTTTGGGTTAAATGTTAGCTCAACACAGCTCACCTTCTTTTGTGTTCTAAAATCAAACTCTATAGAGGCAGGAAGGCTTTGGGAAGCCCACATATTGCTTTGCTTATACGGGCGATTGAAACCATTTACTAATTTCTCTGCCCCGAATTCAGTTTCAAATGACACGCCCTGTAATAGCGGATAGCGCATTTTTACCGCAGACTTTTGCCCTAATACAATTCCAGTTACCCCATTATTAGCTGTTTTTATTGATACCCCATTTTGTTTTGTAAATACTATAGTTAAGTATTTTTCTTCTTTTCCTACTAAAAGGCTATTTAAATTTACTTCATTTACACCTTTTTTAAGCTCAATGGTTTTTGTATTTATGCAATTGTTAAAAATAATTCGATGTGGAACATCAGTTTCATAAATTGTTACTTCTACTTCGCAGTCTTTTTCACTTTCTAAAATAATACTAGCGTTTTGTGCAACGTATGTGCTTAATGCTATATACGTGTCTTTTGTAAATTCTAACGATACATCCTCTATATCAAAGGCTTTTTGTACCGTATCATTTGTGATGATTGTAGCAAATTTTGCAATATTTTCGCCTTCGTCTTTAGCTTTTGATAGCAAAAACATATCATTACTTCTCAAAATGTGTTGTGTATCTTGAACAATTTTTTGTGTAATATCATTGTTAGTAGTATGCTCTGTTGTAAGTATACTTGCCAATGTTCCTGCGGCTTGCCCAGATAGGGCGCAAGTGTTCATTACACGAGAACTTGCAAAAGCAAAATGGCTTGTTCCAATATTTCTACCTGCAAATAAGAGATTTTTTACTTTTTTATTGTACAGACATGATAGTGGCATTTCATAAAGATTTACTGGAACTTGTTCGCAAAAAGCTTGTTTACTGTAAATGCCTTCGGATGGATGAAAATCCATGTACCATCCACCGTAAAATCCTACATCGTTATAATCTTTTTGTCCTAAAACATCATTTGCATTTACCACATATTCTGTAATAAATCTTCTTGATTCTCTTTTTCCTGGCAGGCTTCCAACCCATTCAAGTGCAATATTATCCGCATCAAACTTCCCACTGTTTTTTATGTAGTTAAAAATACCCATGGTTAGTCGTTTATTTTCCATGGTAATTTCTTGGTAGTCGGCAATGGTATTTTTTTGACCACCAAACTCGGCCCACCATAAATCGCAGCCATTTGTTGTTTCGCTTACAACACGTCCACCATTATTTAATAAATTGTCAATATATTCTATTGGATATGCATATTTTGGAGCAATAAACGACACTTTTTTGCTGTCTTTTTTTGTGAAAAAAAGTAGGGTATTTCCTTGTGTTTCATTTGAAAACTCTTCACCGGCTTTTTCTTCCCCGTACATGTGTTTGTCTTCTTTTCCCATTGTAAAAGGAACACCTGCGGTGAAACCAAGGAATCCATCACCTGTAGCATCGATAAAGATAGAACCTGAAAACTCATATACGTTTTCTGTAGTTATTTCACGTGCTTTTATA
>CAYJPS010000210.1:0-2957 GCA_964372135.1 uncultured Treponemataceae bacterium
CAACCACCATAGGCTTTTTATTAAAGCCCATGCGTTTTGACTCTTTGATGGTGGCCACGGCCGCCAAAGTTTTACCTGCTCCCACCACATGGTCAAAAAGGCTTGTACCCTCTTGAATGGAACGCCAAACAGCGTCCTTTTGGTGCTTACGAAGCTTAATGTCAGAACTTGCCCCCATAAGCTCCACATGAGATCCATCATAATGTGGGGTGACGTGGGTGTTGAACTTATCGTTATAAATGCGTGTGAGTTCTTCACGTCTGCTGTCGTCCTGCCAAATCCAATCGGAAAAGGCTTGTTGGATTTCTTCGGCCTTTTGCAAGGCAACGTCCGTGGCCTCTTGGTCAATTTTCATAATGGGCTTATTGTTGGCGTCTCTCCCCACTTCCTTTTCCACTTTAATCGGGCGATTGGTCAGGATAGATTTTATCAGCTCTTCGGCAGGATATTCAGGCGTTCCCCATTTGGAATTATTGATGGTGTAGTCATAAATGGAGAGTTTAACGTCCCATTTACCAAGCACGGGGATATAATCAAGTTTTCTGTTATACTTGCTGACACCACCGATTTTTTCGTCCAAAAAGTCGTTGAGTGTTTCCTTGGGAAGCCACGTTGAGCCAAACTTTACCCCAATGTCCACAGCTTCAATGTCTTTGGGGATAACAGCTTTCAAGGCATCCACATTGCTTTGATATTCGGGATTTTCTTGGGCGCTTGCTTCGGCCTGTTTGAGCTTGGCTTTGACATTGCCTGTTAAATATTTGTCCTTGATTTCCCATTCTGAATTCTGAGGATTCTTGAAAATAAACTCACTTCTTTGAAGTTCTGCTTGAACTTCTTCCCCCGACCGCTTGAGAAGACTACCCATACGGTCAAAGTCAATCCGTCCCCTTTCTCTCAAGGAAAAGCTTTTCAATTTTCATTCACTATTTATAGAACAAGTGAATGAAAATTGAAAAATAATTTAGTAATATGATTAGTTTTTATTATATTTCAGAATGTTAGTATAGTAGTATTCAGCAAGTTTTTTTGATCTTTCAGGAATTTCGTTTTCGGTGAACTTATCATAATCAGTAACAAATGTTTGCATCCAAATAGATCTTGATTTAGCATACACAGATTTTTTCTTTGCATAGTTATTTGTGCTCACATCGGCATTTAGATTTTGTTCTAATAATACGAGATTACCTATATTTTTAGCGTGAACACCACTAGATTCTGGAACAATGTGTTCGACTGTAAAATTTTCTGGAAACACAGGTTCATTATTATAATGAAGATGAATTTTTTTTATAATGTACTTCGTTATAACATTATCTGTTGAATACTTTGATGAATATGTTAGAGATATAAACCTATTTTCAAATTCTTCATAACTAAATGTAATATCGCGTAGCTTTGTTACAAGCTCATCTGAAATAATAGCCACACAATTTGCTTTGGTGTTTGCCTTCAATAATTTTCTTGCAAAATTTGCATAGATTGCTTCGAGTTTGTTAGTTGGCTTTTTTAACAACCCATTATGGATAAAATGAAAATTTTCTAAAAAACATGTTGTTTCAAGTAGTTTAGTCAAAGTTATTTTATCTTCATCTTTTTTCTTCAATAAAGCAAGTAACGGAATACGGATTTGAGTAATATTAAAGTCATCAGATAATATTTTTAAAGATTGTACAAGTGGCAAATATTCTTGCTTATTTTGATACGATTCCTTACGTGGTTTTATGATATTCATGTAGCGTTTAGAAAATTCACATAGTTCAAGTAGAAACGTTTTGTATTTATCCTTTGATTTCGGCGTCACTTTTTTTTCAAAATCTTCTGCTAGCTTATTCATAGAGGTGCTACTATATTTCGCAGTCCAAAAATGCTTAAAAAATGTCCCAATTCCAATATCTTCGCCATCATAACACAAATTTCTTTTTAATTCTTTCCATTTTTCTTCTGCAAAGTCTGCAGGCTCTTGAGTGTCTAAAACTTCAAAAATCTTATTTTTTATAAGGTCTATACTAGCAAGTTTTTTTCCTTTGCCATTTAATATTTCAAAAATTCTATTCGCTTGCTCTTTTTCTGTGGTTGAAATAGAAATAAATTTAATCATTAGTACTTGATCTCGAATAGCTTTAAGCATATCTAAATAAGAAAGCTGATTTATCTGCTCTTGACAACTTTGAAATTTCTTTTTAAAGAGAGCTCGTAATTTTCTTTCATCAAGTGAGTCTGAAAAGAAACGGTATGTGTTTTCTAAGGAGATTTCTTCTTCTGTAGTTGCTTCTTGAGGGTGTTCTTTATGAATGTCTTGTATATAATATGCAAAAAAAGGGTAATGTGTTTTGCTCTGCAAAATTCGCACATCTTCTCCTTCTAAATTTTTTGTCATAATATATTTAAAGATTTGTTCACTGAGTGGAGTTTGTCCTAACTCTTTGAATTTATCAGAAAGCGCTGAAAAGAGTATCGTAATGGTAGTTATTCTTTGCTGTCCATCAACAACTTGGATTGGCGTAGAGGTTCCATCTGTATAATCTCCAATAAATAGCATAGTTCCTACAAAGTATTGAACATTGCATAATTTACCATCTTGAAAGGAAAAAGAACTAATGATATCATCAAAAAATTCACTATAGTTTTTCTTTTCCCATGAGTATTCACGTTGAAATCGTGGAATAGAAAATTGTCGATCAGTACCAAGTAGATCTTTAATTGTTTTTTCAGATGGTTTGATATTCATACTTACTCCCTTTGTGTTATGCTTTTAATTTATTATAGATTTATATATAAATTTTTGCAAGGCTTTAACTCTATACAATTTAAAATGAGTTGGCAATCATTATTTTATTTTTTACTAACTCGACCATATTTAGTTAACTTGTTAATTTGGTTTATAAACTACACAAATACCTTTTCTTTGCCATAGACACAGTCAAGTTGTAAGGTGTCTTGCACAATCAAATACA
>CAYJPS010000211.1:0-2925 GCA_964372135.1 uncultured Treponemataceae bacterium
TTACTACAATTTAAATTGAAAGACTTATAGTATTCTCCAGTTTAGTGTAATAAAATTTGTCAATTTACGAAGTTTTCTGCACTATCTAAGACTTTATCTGTGTCAAGAGAATCAGAATCATACGATTACGCACTAACCATTTCGATATTATTTGCTACTTCTGGGAGCAAACAGTTTTTTAGAATCCATTTTGAAATTTTGGTTACAAGATGTGAGCGCATGGGAAGACGTTGTGTGATAGCGTATGTTGGAATATCATTAAAGTTACTAATGGACTTAGAGTCGCAGGATTTAAACCTTGCCCAGTCGTTATACTCTAATATGTACTGTTCTAATTGACTATCACTACAATGTGGAATCTTATTTTTAATAGCGTTAATCATAGATTGACTTAGACAAACATAGTTTGTGATTCCTGTGTTGCCTTTTATATCTTCGATACAATATGCAGCTAACTCAGATAGAGGAGCGACTCCATGCATTTTGCACTGCACTATGTATTCAGTTGCACTTAGATGATAGTTAAGGCATTCATACTTTTGGATGTCTTGCTTTACAGACTCCAGTTTTTTTCTCCCTCTTTTAGAAGAGGGCTGTTGGGGGTGGATGGTTGTTTCAATAATATCATTAGATCTTGCACATGGCTTTTCTTTTGTCTCGACAGACGCCTCATCATCGTGTGGTAATTGTGATTGTTTAAAGTTTTGTTGTATTTGACCGTCTTCAAACCGTACTTTGACTGTGTTGTCCGTACGAGCAATATTTATTTGTAAATTTTCTTTTTTATTTTCTGAGCCCATGAGTTCGATTTCATGCCTATTTGTCGTAGTATCGTCAGTGGAAATATGACAACCATTTTGCAATGCCGCAACACACGTAAGGTCAGATAATTTCTTTTGAATACTTTTTGAGAGCATTCCAAACTGTAAAGAAACATTACAAAGCTCTGTAAACTGCGTAGGGTTTATAGACAGCATCTCGCTTAAACTATAGACGGTTGAGTCACTCAAGCATTTGACTCTTTGTACGACTTTTAGGAAATTATGCACCGTTAAACAGTCAAGGCGCACACGGTCTGCGATACTCTTGTAAAGCAAGTTATAGTCAATAAATTTATTTAGATGAGATTCGGATAACATGCCGAGATTTTTTAATTGGCTACAGATATGTTTTACCGTATTTGGTGGTAATTGTAGCATAGTATCGTAAGATGATAATGTATTATCTTCAATAGATTTCGCCATACTTACTAAATGCATAACATGTTCAACCATGTGATCTTCAATATTCAGATCTCGTGTAATTTTTTGATAGATTAAGTTCATAAGATTTCTCACAAATTTTTACTTGTTATTTTGATCAGGACTAAAGTCAATATTTTTACCATAATATTCCGTTATCCAAGAACTACATCAATCTTTGGGTAACAGACTTTTTTACCTGTTATTATGTATTACGTAGCCCTTTCTTTCGGAGGTGCTACGCTAAAATATTTTACTTTTAATTAAAATCAAGGGTAGTTTTAAATTATTTTTCTAAAAAATAATACTTATTTACAATGTGTTAGAAGTTGGAAGGGGATCTGTTGTCATTCTTGTAAGATTGTAAGATACTTTTTGGCTGTGTTTAAAGCACAAGGACAATGCTTGCTTATTTCTGATGCACTTGGCCAACGCCTATTGTTTTCCAGAAAAGAATCAATCATATCTTTAATCTTATTTTTTGTACGCTCGCTTCTAGTTTTGTTTGTATAGTCCGCAGCTTTAGATTGTTTCTCGTGTAGTGGCAATGAGCTATCAATCATTGCAACGCCTCGAATTTTACTATTATGGTTTGGTATATAGTTTTCCCACGTCCATTTGGTTATTGATCTACAAATAGTATCACATTCTTGTTGTGGTAAAGGAATCTCAAAAATATTGTTATATTGAGAACACCATTGCTGGCATTTAGTGAACAATTGTTCTCTGGTTGTTCCCCATCGCTTTTCACGATAAGCTAATTGTCGTACCAAATCAAAAAGTATGCAGTTTCTGGAGTTGATTGTTGTATATTTAAGGTTACCCCAATTTACATTACGTTTTCTTACTTTATCAATAATTTTACTTGGGACGGCATCAAGCAAATCTTGTAAGCTATAACACATACTTGTAAAAGATGAGACACGAAATCTATTATCAAAACTAGTGTTGTCATAAAAAGGATTTTTTGTTAACCTGCCTACGTATTGATGATCACAATTTAAAGCTTCAGTTAGCGAGTCTATTGTTAATTTTAGTAAATTATGTGTTTTGCGATTTGCAATTTTTGGCACTGGTGTTTCTAATTTAAAAAATATGTGTCCTCGGTTATTTATTGGTGTTTCTTGAATTTTTTTATATTCGCTCACTATCAAGGGAGATCTAAAATTTTGGTTGTAGAGTTTAACAATTGATTGTTCACGGCCTGTTAAAGTATTTGGGCTATTTAATACGACTAAGTTAGGAAGTAGGCAGGTGTCTGCAATTTCCTTATAGGTGTCACCATCACAATCCAATACAATATAGCTCTGATAGCTAGGGTGGTGTGGTTGGATATACTTATATTGTGTAGCATATTTTTTCGGAATCATTTTTTGTTTATATTGTGTTCCGGCTACCTTTACTCTTTTAGGCAATTGAGAAAAAAAAGTTTCTTTTTCACGTTCAGGGCATTGGGGAAACATGGTAACTCCAAAATATTGAATTTAGAGTTTTGAAAAAACTCCATATTACCCAATGAAAGACTTTTTTTAAAATTTCAAATTTAAAAAACTTTTTCTAATATATTGTTTGTCAGAGGTTTCTTTTTAAATAATTACTCCTAGTTAGAAGGGGAGATACACTTTTTGGGTGATGGATAAAAAAGAATATGTACCAATTCATTCTGAAATTGGCTTATGTTTTT